>NZ_JBITRU010000035.1:0-81579 GCF_044540255.1 Streptomyces sp. NPDC086080 | reverse complement strand
TGCTGGAAGCCTCAAGAACTCCCATCATCGCAGGTCGCAAGGCTCTTCCTCGTTCCCGGAGAAGTTATCCACAGATGTCAGCCGGTGGATTCGGGCTCAGAGCGTCCACCTCCGTCACATAGACGTCGTCCACGCCGAAGGCGGGCCTGTCCCGCGAGGACACGAGCAATTCGAGGTCATAAAGGTCGGGGCGCCAATTCGTCAGATCCGCGACGACCTCCTTCGAGAGCTTCGGGAGAGGCGCGCCCAGGACCCGGTAGGGTTCGACGTTCTCAAGGAACTCACCGACAGTGCAGCCGAAGTCGACGGCACCGGCAATCACCTGTCCGACACCGAGAGTCCAGTCCACCGGTTCCACGGCCCAGCGCGGCGTGATCAGATACTCCTGGAGCAGCCAGGGTTGAAGCACCTCAGCGCTCTGAGGGATCTCTGGGAGCTGGACCTCCGGATAGGCCCTTGAGAAGCACGCACGCGCCTCTCCGACCGTTCCGGTGATCATTGACGCAAGGGAGATGAGGTCTGGTTCGGTGATCGCCGTATCAGGGACCGTGAAGGCCAGTAGTTCCTCCATCTGGTTCATTACACCCCGCCGCATGTAGCGGCCTGACAGTGTCGCGGCCACTGCCAAGGAAGCGGGACGACGAAGGTATCTGCGCCGCCCCGTCCAGGGGTCCATGATCTGCAGCGCGTAGCCTATGAATCCCACGGTGTCGGCATCGGGAATCAGATCCGCCAGGCCGTCGTCCGCAGGCAGGTGCAGAAGTCCGCACTCCTCCAACGTCTCCAGCTCCGACCTGACTTCCCGATAGCTCACTCTGGCCAGCCCGGCGATGTGAATCAACTGGATGGGAGCGAGAGCACCGCCGACCTCTTCCACCTGCCGCAGTGCCTCCACCTGCACCTGGCTGAGCGATTCCGGGTAGCGTTCACGTCCGGCCACGGTCAGTCCCAGAGGGGCCAGTCGTTCACACATCTCAAGGATCTGCGAGGCATCCCTTCCGAGTTCGCCCGTGGCATGGGCGATGTGCGCGGGCTGCAGCGGCTCGGAGATCCAAGGAGGATGACCGGTGAGCCGAACTGACAGCAGCCTCGTCTCAGCCGCCGTGCATATGTGGTCTCCGAGCCGACCGAGTTCTGTGCGGGGCCCGGCCCATCCTGTGGGCGCTATCGCGGCCGCCCTGCCCACGACCTCGCGCAGCGGCCGGTCGAGTTGCGCGGATGCCTTGGCCAGACTCCCGGCAGTGACGGCTGAAGGCGCCAGCTCCGGTGGAGACCATGCCGCCAGCGCCCCGGCCAGCGCGGCGTCCTCCTTCTTGAACGTCACGTCGACGGAGGCGCAGCGGCGCACATGCCGGACGTCCAGACCCGTTATGGCGAACTTCCGCAGTCGACGGAGCAGCTCCGCGGCCGTCTGCTTCTCGTGCGCGATCGCGCCGAGGATCTCCTCGAGCAGGACCGGACTGTCCTCGCCGTACTGGCGGCTGAGCCGCGCCAGAAGAGACCCGTCGATGGGGTCGGCGACGGGGAATCCCTCGACCGAGAGCGCCTGGGGAAGACGGCGCAAGTTCCGCTGCGTGCTGGACCTTCCCTTCCAGGCTCCGGAACGCCAGATCGTGAACCATCGGGAGTAGAGGTAGTAGCCTCTGCTCTTCGGGTCGAACAGATCCTTGTCCTGGGGGACGCAACCGACCTCCGCCAGCGGAACAGTCGTGCTCTGGCCCCAGCCGCCGCCGATCGCGATCTCGGCTCGGGCATCTACCAGATGCCTGAAAACACGCTCAGCGACCTCTGCCGAGGAATCGGTGACCTCCCACAACCAGGAAAGCGTCAATCCCGGCCACACTTTCAGGGCGGGCAACGAGGCGTCGATCTTGCTGTAGACCCAGTCCTCATGCCAGGTACGAAGTTTCTTGCGGTCGACGGTGAACTGGGGACGGTACTCGTCACGCAGGTTGACGATCAGCCCATGGATCTCTTCGTTGGTGCGCAAGCCGTCCGCCGCCAAGCCGCCCCCGCCCGAGACCCACCAGAGGTCGCGATCGAACTTGAGCGATTCAGCCGATTCGTCCTGGTACCGAAGCTGCCGGGGCTGCCACTCCTCCGGCGCCGCACCGTGCTCGGCTGCAACGACCCTATACTCAGCGATCCACAGCAGACGGCGGAGGGTCTGCAGAACGGAGATCTTTTCGTCGGGCTCATTCTCTCCGGTCAGGTAGAGCCTGATCCTGGTTCCGCCTTGCAGCATTTCTTCCGACGGAGTCACCTGCATCAGGCTGCCGCTACTGGCGATGCGGACGGCGAATCCCTCCGATGAGGGAATCCCCTGCTGATCCACGGGGCGCGTGTACAGAAGGATCTCGTCCGCAATCATGAAATAGCTGAAAACTCCCACGCCGAACTGGCTGTTGGAAACCATGCGGAGGGGCGGATCGAGCTCCTGCCAGACGGCGTGTTCGGCACGGTAGTCATGCGAGTACACGAACCTCTCTCCGGCTTGGCTGAAGACATGCTCGAGCACCCGCCGGGTCATTCCGACGCCGTTGTCCTCGCATTCGATGTACTCCCGGTCGCCGTCCAGGCCCTGGCGGAAGACGATCTCTCCCGTCCACGGTGCCGGACGCCGCCCTCTCCTCCGTAACCCCTCGAGGCGGGTGTCCCGGTACCGGCAGGCGTCCAGGGAGTTCTGGTAGAGCTCACGGATCGCGAGGGCCGGGTCGTCATAGAGTTGTCGCCCCATCAGCAGTTCGCGAATTTTGTCCTCGGAGAGCCGGAACCGGGTGAGCGGAACCTCGTACACGGCGGTTCCGTCCGGGCCCGGGCGGTCGGGTCTCACTCCCTCATGAGTGATCCGGAAGGGCAGCGCGTCGGCGACCGGCCCCAGTCGCCCGAGTCTGTGCAGACTGCTCAAGACGTGCTGCCCGGCCCCGGCCACGGCCTGAAAGGCATCCTGCTGGGCGGGATGCGTACAGATCAGGGCCAGATCGAGGTCACCTTTGCGTCGTTGCACACGCAGCAGATCAGCAGCGTCCTTGACCGATGCGAGGGACAGCTCGAGGCCGGTGCCGATGTGATCGGCGATCACCGCGGGCATGCGGCGTGGATCAGCGGCCAGGGTGCCCGCCAGCCAGAGGGCGCCGGCCTTCCCCCGCCAGTCGTCCGGCAGCGCGGCGAGCCTTTCCTCCAGTCGCGCGTCGGTCGGCCCGGCGGCTACCGCACGGATCAGCGTCTCCACCAGATGACGGCACTCACCCCGGCTCAGATCGGCCACGGTCCCACAAATCAAGCCGGCCCCTCGATCGGCACAGGCCTGTGACCGCTGAAGTCTCCAGAGCCCCGTGAAGCCGTCGAGCCAGCGGTGGACCAGCCACATGACGAGGGTTTCAGCGGCTTCCGTCTCGTGCCGTCGGGTCAGTCCTTCGACCCGACGGGTCACCTGGGGATACATCTCGTGAGTGAGCTCAAGGTCTGTGCGGTGGCCCGGCTCATAGCAGCGCATGAAGTCGGCCGGCCTGATGGCGGTGGCCTTGCGCACGCCTTCCGCAAGAACCGCCTCACGCATGAAGGGTGCCGCGATCATCACCGCCGCTTCTTCCGGCAGGAGAGGGGAGCCCTCGGTGAGGATTTCCGCCGTCAAGTCGATGGTTCGGGCAGGGTAGTTCGGATCGAACCAGTGGTCGGTCATCCCTGTCCTCTGGCGGAGCAGCTCAGAGACCTCCAGATGGGTGCGCGCGCAGTCCTCCGCGATCTGCGTCACATGCGTCAACAACCCGTCCGTCACGCCGGAGGTCACATCCCAGAGACGGTTGTCGGCGGCGGCCCGGTGCCATGCCGAGACGAGTTCGTCCCCTTCGCAGATCACCACGTCAGCAGCGTCTCGGAACATCGTCACCGGGTAGGCGTTCGGAACCTGGGAACGGTCGTTCCCCAGTCCCGCGGTCCGGCGCATTTCCTTGGTGACCTCGTTCAGTACGGCGGACAGCGTACGGGCGGGATGGCGGCGGTCGAGCACCCGGGCGAGTGTTCTCGTGAAGGCGCTGCCGTCCTCGCCGTAGTGGCAGACCTGCCCGGGTGCGCACCCGGCCACCATCACCTGTGAGCCCCCCGCCGGATAGTGGAGCACCCCTCCTCCTCCCCCCTCCGAGGGAACGCCGGCCGGGGAGTCCCGGCAGGCGTCGACGAAGAACACCACAAGTCTCGCCTGGCAGCGGCTCAGGTCGGGGATCACCGGCACGAGGCTCTCCAGCACGAGCTCCCCGCCCTCGCGGAAGGCGTCGCTGGGAACCAGGTAGTCGACGCCGTCGATGCTGACGCCATGCCCGGAGAAGTAGAGGAGCAGCACGCCACCCTTCGGGGCTCCGGCACAGGCCTTCCTGATCGCAGCCCGAATGCGGTTGCCACTCGGGTCCAGCGTGTCCTCACCGATCGAATCGACCGAGTAGGAGGACAGTGTTAGTGCTGACCGCATCTTCTCCAGGTCGTTCCGCACTACCTGCGGGATGGGGGAGAACGTCACGTCATCACACTGCGGCACACCGATAAGGAGCGCTTGCCGTTGCGTCACCCGGCCATGTTACGGAACATGACCAACCGTCAGCAGCCGAACAGCTCATCCGCCTGCTGCCGCTGTCCCCCGGCGCTCCGCGGCATCTCCGCCCCGAAGCCCTCACGGACAGAGGGCTCCACCGGCAACGCTGCATGGGGCGGCAGACCATTCGGGCTGCGCGTTCATTTCCGGACCCTGCAGGGCCAAGGCGTGTGCGAGGCAGCACGTTGCCATGAGGGTGTCGACGTGGTCGGGTCCCAGCTCCGCGACCAGCCCTTCGTGAAGTTCGACCGCGAGGAGACCCGCGGCGACCGCGTCGTCGTCCGCGTCCCCCCTGTCCCACCTGGGCTCGTGCCGCCACGACGCTCTCCCCCGGCAGGCCGCTCTCCAGGAGCACACTCAGCGTGTACGCCGCCTCCGGATGGCTCGGTCCCTGGACCGCCCGACGGGCGCGGTAGGCGTCCCGCAGGAGGCGCAGTGTCTCGTCCCGGTCCGCGCAGGTCACCGCCGCACCCTCCTGAGAGGTGAGCGTGTCCACGTGGTCGGCCCCCAGACCGCGCCGCGCAAGAGGCTCGGACGAGAGCCGCACTCGCATCCGACGGCGTTCGTCCGTCCCCGGTCGGTCCGGCGATCGGCGGCGATGCCAGAACCCGGCACGCGGGGAACCGGTGAACGGACACGGTTCACCGAGTCGATCACCCGGCCGGCGACCACTGCGGGAACAGCACAACCGCGGTGTCCGTGACCTTCCGGCGGAATCACCTCCTCCATGTACCTCGTCGGTAACAAGACCGTGCGAGGAAGCAGCGACGGCAGCCCTAGTGGCAACATTTGCCTGTACCTGACAACCACACCTCACGGTCAACCACGGGGGAAAACATGATGAACGCTTCTGCCCGCCCATGCCGCAGACGCAGCGGGACCGGGAGGTCCTACGCGATGGGAGCCGCGGTCGTCGCCGCATTGCTCACCTCCACGGCGTGCGGGTCGGGCACGGCCGACCGCCCGGACGCGGCCAGGCCCTCGGACCGGCCGAACACGGCAACCCCGGCGGAACCCGGTTCGGCGGCTCCGGCGGAGGCCGCGCCCGACGACGAGCCCACGGCCAAGGCCGCGGCCGCGGCTGTCTTCACCAACAGGGTCGCCACGTTCAACGTCTGCAATCCCTGCCGCTCGCCCTTGAAGCCATGGACCCTGAGCCGTCACATCAAGCGGATCACGAACGAGATCGCCCTGTACCGTCCGCAGGTCATCGCGTTGCAGGAGATCTGCGTCCGGGAGACGAAAGCCATCGTCAAACGGCTCAAGGAGAAGGGGTACAAGTACCACGTCGCACACGGAAGCGTGCACACGTCCAGTTTGCGCTGCCACGGTTCCGGCAACGCCTACGGCAACGCGATCCTCTCCGCCGCGCCGCTGACCGGCAAGGTGAACAAGCGGTACACGGACGGCGGGTCCGAGAACCGCGGGTACGTGTCGGCCCGCACCACCATCGCCGGCAAGAAGGTGCGCGTCTTCGCGACACATCTCGCGGAGAAGGATCAGGGAGCCAAACGGAGGGAGCAGGTTAAGGAGTTGATGACCGCCGTCGACAAGTATCCGAACGCCATCGTCCTGGGGGACTTCAACGCCGCCCCGACCTATTCCCAACTGGTGCCTGTGTGGCAAAAGTTCAGGGACGCTGACCCAAACTGCACCAAGCAGCGCAGTGGTTATCCCTGCAAGGCGACCATGGGGAAGGACTCGAGCAAGGAGCGGAAGAAGTTCGACTACATCTTCCTCCGCATCGGCGGCCGCTACTCAGCCTCGGGTGTGGGAGTCCACCCCAACTTCTCGGACCACGACCTGGTCCACGCCGACCTGCGAGTCGGATGACCTGGAAGCCCTCCGGGTCGGTGGTGAGGACGACCGCGCTCACGTGCCAGGCCCGCTGCCGGTGACCCCACCGGCAAGGGGCTGCCACGGTGGTCTCCGGCCAGGTCCCCTGAGCCGGAGACCACCGTGCCGCCGACGGGCGATTTTCGGCCGATGCCCGATCTCCGGCCGGTTGGCACACGGGGCACTCTGTCGCGCCTGATGGTTGATCAATAATCTTGTGCGGTACATGAAATGACGACTTCTGGGAGCCCCATGTCCACCGCCCAGCAGGTGCCCGACATCCTCTCGCCCGAGTTCGCGGCCGACCCCTACCCCGCCTACCGGGTGATGCGGGAGACCGCTCCCCTCATCCGGCACGAGGCCACGAAGAGCTACATCGTGTCGCGGTACGAGGACGTGGAGCGCGTCTTCAAGGACAAGGCCGGCGAGTTCACCACCGACAACTACGCCTGGCAGATCGAGCCCGTGCACGGCAGGACGATCCTCCAGCTCAGCGGGCGGGAGCACGCCGTGCGCCGGGCGCTGGTCGCGCCCGCCTTCCGTGGCAGCGACCTGGAGCAGAAGTTCCTGCCGGTCATCGAGCGCAACTCCCGCGAGCTGATCGACGCCTTCCGGCACAAGGGCTCCGCCGACCTGGTCGCCGACTACGCCACCCGCTTCCCGGTCAACGTCATCGCCGACATGCTGGGCCTGGACAAGGGCGATCACGACCGTTTCCACCGCTGGTACACCGCCGTCATCGCGTTCCTGGGGAACCTGTCGGGCGACCCCGAGGTGACGGCGGCGGGCGAGCGGACCCGGGTGGAGTTCGCCGAGTACATGCTGCCGATCATCCGGGAACGCCGCGAGAACCTGGGCGACGACCTGCTGTCCGCGCTGTGTTCCGCCGAGGTCGACGGGGTGCGGATGAGCGACGAGGACGTCAAGGCGTTCTGCAGCCTGCTGCTCGCCGCCGGCGGGGAGACCACCGACAAGGCCATCGCCGGCATCTTCGCGAACCTGCTGCTCCACCCCGACCAGCTCGCCGCCGTCCGCGCGGACCGCTCGCTGATCCCGCGGGCCTTCGCCGAGACCCTGCGGTTCACCCCGCCCGTGCACATGATCATGCGGCAGTCCGCTACGGAGGTGAAGCTCAGCGGCGGCACGATACCCGCGGGTGCCACCGTCACCTGTCTGATCGGTGCCGCCAACCGCGACGAGAGCCGCTACGCCGATCCCGACCGGTTCGACATCTTCCGCGACGACCTCACCACCACGACCGCCTTCACCGCCGCCGCCGACCACCTCGCCTTCGCGCTCGGCCGGCACTTCTGCGTGGGCGCGCTGCTGGCGAAGGCGGAGGTGGAGATCGGCGTCGGACAACTCCTGGACGCCATGCCGGACATGCGCCTCGCGGACGGCTTCGAGCCGTCCGAGCAGGGCGTGTTCACCCGCGGCCCGCAGCGCCTGCCGGTACGGTTCACGCCCGTGGGCGGCTGACCGCAGCGCCGCCGAGCGCCCGTCCGGGCAGTTCGAGGGGAGCGTTTCTCCGGGCGACACGCCGCGTAAGCGGAGCCATGCCGGAGAGACGCTCCCCTCACCCGAACGCCCGACAGCCGCGCACGCGTTACTGCATCACCGGTGTGAAGCGCACCGGCAGTGCGTCGAGGCCCCGCATCCAGATCGACGGGCGCCAGGTCAGCTCCTCCGGGTCCGCGGCCAGGACCAGGTCGGGCAGGCGTTCCAGCAGGGTCTCGACCGCGGTCCGCGCCATCACGTCCGCCAGCAGCGGAGCCGGGTAGGGGCAGCGGTGTTCGCCGTTGCTGAACGACAGGTGCGCGGCGTTCTCCGCGCCCACGTGGCCCTCGGGCCAGATCTGCGGGTCGGTGTTGGCCGCGGCCAGCCCCAGCACCAGGCAGTCGCCGGCCCGGATCTGCCGGCCGCCCAGCCGGACGTCCCGTACGGCCCACCGTCCGATGAAGTTCTGCGTCGGCGTGTCCAGCCACAGCACCTCGTTGAGCGCCTCCCCGACGCTCAGCCGGCCGCCCGACACGTTCACCGCGAACCGCTCGTCCGTCAGCAGCAGACGCAGCGTGTTGCAGATCCAGTTCGCGGTCGGCTGCTGGGCCGCCGCGATCACGGAGATCAGGTCCTGGACGATCTCCTCGTCCGTCAGACCGGCGGGATCCCTCAGCATGCGCGAGGTGACGTCCGGTCCGGGGGCGGCCCGCTTGTCCTTCACCAGCTGCCGCAGCCGCTCGCCCACCCGGCCGTACGCCGCCACCGGGTCGTCGTCCTCCCCCGCGTCCAGAGAGATCCGCAGGTCGTCGACGAGCCGGCGGGTGTCCTCGCCCGACGTCGGCATCCCGCACATCTGCACCACGGCCCGCATGGGCAGGGCGTGCACGAAGTCCGCCATCAGCTCCGCCTGACCACTGCCGGAGAACCGGGCGATGAGGTCGTCGGCGATCAGCCGGCAGTCGTGGGACAGCTCGAACTGGTCGACGCCCTCCAGCGCCTGGGTGATCACTCCGGCCCGCCGCCGGTGCTCCTCCCCCTCGGTGAACAGCACCGAGGGCTGGTACCCGACGAAGGGCAGCAGCGGCCAGTCCTGCGGGATGTTCTCCCACTGGTTCCAGCGCCGCGAGTCCCGCGCGAACAGCTCGTCGTGGCTGGTCACGTACGTCAGCTCGGAGTAGCCGAGGACCAGCCAGGCGGGGATGTCGCCGTCGAGCAGCACCGGTGCGACCGGGCCGTGCTCCCGGCGCAGCGCGCGGTAGAGCTGCGACGGCGTCTGCTGGTACTCGAGCCCTCCCAGGCGTACCGCGCCGGCGTGTGCGGGGCAGCCCGGGGGCGCGGGGTGCGCGGAGGGGTAGCCGGGGTCGGTCACAGTGTCGCCTCCCGGGCGATGGCCATGTCGTGGAGGTGGTTGACGAGGGTGATCAGCACGTCCTTGCCGGACTGCCGCACCCGCGCGTCGCAGTCGACCATGGGCACGTGCGCGGGCAGGGTGAGCGCCTGGCGGATCTCGTCCAGGGAGTACCGGGCGGTGTCGTCGTCGAACCGGTTCACGGCCACCACGAAGGGCGTACGGTGATGCTCCAGCCGGTCGATCGCGTACCAGGAGTCGTCCATCCGGCGCGTGTCCACGAGGACGACGGCGCCCAGCGTGCCGGAGAACAGCCTGTCCCACAGGAACCAGAAGCGCTCCTGTCCGGGTGCGCCGAACAAGTACAGGACCATGCGGTCGTTGAGGCTGATCCGCCCGAAGTCGAACGCGACCGTCGTGGTGGTCTTCGTCGCCACGGCGCTGGTCTCGTCGACGCCCACACCCGCCTGGGTCATCACCTCCTCGGTGTTGAGCGGCCGTATCTCGCTCACGGAGCGGACCAGGGTCGTCTTGCCGACCCCGAACCCCCCGACGACGACGATCTTCAGACCGGTCTCCGCGGTGTCGTTCAGCGGTGTGCGGTGGGAGGGCAGCTCAGAGGTTGCGGAGCCCATGGAGCACCTCTTGCAGTAGAGCGGAATCGGGCATGGCGGCGACGGACGGCGCCGCACGCGGGTGGCGGGCGGTGATCCGGCCCGTGTCCAGCAGGTCGCCGAGCAGGATCCGCACCACCGTGACCGGCAGCCCGAGCTCCGCGGCGATCTCGACGAGGGCGGTGGGATGCCGGCACAGCTCCAGGATCCGGGCGTGCTCCGACTGCATCCCGGGCACCGGTCCGGACTCGCTGACGATGAGGGTGACCAGGTCGAAGGGCTCGTCGGCGCGGCTGCGTCCGCCGGTGACGGTGTAGAGCCGGTCGGGATCCCCCGTGTCGACGGGTTTGCGCGTCACGAGGCGCCGCTCACCGCTGCCGGGTCCCGCGGCTCGGCCCGCAGGTGCTCGCCGATCTGCTCGACCAGCTCCGTCATCTGGTGGCCGACCACCCCGGGGTCGGCGTCCTCCCCGGCGACGACGGCGAGGTGCGCGCCCGCGCCGGCCTCCACGATGAACAGCAGGCCGCCGTGGAACTCGGTCATCGACTGCCGGACGCCGCCGGTGCCGTCGCCGAACTCCACGGAGGCCCCTTGGGCGAGGGCCTGGATGCCGGAGCAGATCGCCGCGAGCTGGTCGGCCCGGTCGAGCGTCAGGTGTTCGCTCCAGCAGAGCTTCAGGCCGTCCCGGGACAGCACCAGGGCGTGCCGCGCGCCCGGGGTCTGCTCCAGGAGATGGTGCAGGAGCCAGCTGAGGCTGTTGTCGGTGGTCTGCATGGTGGGTGTCGGGTCGGTGGTGTCCGGCTGACCGGTCACCGGCCCGTTCCTCCTATCTCACGAACTCGGGCGGGACGGGGCGCCATCGCCCCGGACTCCGTACGGTCAGGACTGGGCTACGGAGCCGTCGGCGGCCGGGCCTCGGCGTGCGCGCCCGGACCGGCCGCGGGAGGCGTGCCCGGACCGGCCGCGGGAGGCGTGCCGGGCTCGGCGGCCCCGGGGCGCGCGCCCGGACCGGCGGCGGTGCCGTTTCCGGACTGCCGTGCGCGGTGGAAGGCGCCGAACCGGGCGCCCGCGTCGCGTGCGGGGCGCCGGGCCGCCGGTACCTCACCGGTCCGCGCGGACGCCTGGGCCCGCTGCTCGCGTTCGCGCTCCGCCTCGGCCATGGTGCGGCCGGGGGCCCGGACCGGCAGACCGTTCGGCGTGGTGCCGTCGGGCCGCCGGTGCCGACCCTGGTCGGGCGACCCGGGTCCCGGGGCGGGGCGTTCGCCGACCGCGGGGTGGTCCATGGCGCCGGCAGCGTCCACGGCCCCGGCACGGTACGTGACTCCGGACCGCTCCGTGACTCCGGACGGCGGCTTCGCCCCGGCGGTCCACCGCGTCGCGGCGGGCAGTTCCGCGGCCGCCGGGTGGGTGGGGGCGTCGGGCAGCGCGTCCGGCGCGGCGGGGGCCGGTGCGGCGGGGGCCGGCGCGGGTGCGGGGGCGGGCCGGAGGGCCGTCTCCTGCGGCATCATGTCGCGCTGCTGGGCGAGCAGGTCCAGCGGCAGCAGGACGACGACGCCGGTGCCGCCGCGCGAGGAGGGACGGTAGTTGACGCTGATGCCGTACTTCACCGCGAGCCGCCCCACGACGGCCAGGCCGAGCCGGGTGCCCTGCAGCGCGGCGAGGTCGGTGACGCGGCCGGCCACGGACTCCTCGGCGCGGCGCATGGCCGCGTCGGCCATCTTCAGTCCGCTGTCCTCGATGGTGACCACGATGCCCGCGCTGCGGTCCTCGACATAGACGTGCACCTGGTCGATGGGCGGTGAGAAGTTGGCGGCGTTGTCCATCAGTTCGGCGAGCAGGTGCATCACGCCCTCCGCGGCGAAGCCGGAGACCGCGGCGCGGGTGGAGCAGTGCAGGCGCACGCGCTGGTAGGCGGCGATGCGGCCGACGGCGCCGCGCAGGATGCTCTCCATCACGATCGGCTTGTTCCAGGCGCGGCTGGACCTGCCGCCCATGAGCAGGGCAAGCCGGTCGGTCATCAGACCCAGCTGGGAGGTGCTGTGGTCCAGCTTCAGCAGGTCCCCGAAGACCTCCTCGCCGTGCCGCTCCTGCATGTCCCGCAGGTCGGCGAGCATCCGCACGGCCTTGGCCTGGACCCGGCTGAGCGCCTTGGCGGACGCGGCCTGGGCCGCGGCGGCCCGCCGCTCGCTGTGGGCGAGCTCGCGGACGAACAACTCGGCCGGCGCCCGCAGTTGCGGCAGTCCGGGCAGTTCGACCTCGGCGAGTACGGTCTCGGCGGACCGGCCGTCGCGCAGCCGGGCCACCGCGGCGGGCAGCGTCTCCCGCTCAAACTGCCGCAACTCCCCAAGGGTTCGCTCCAGTTGGTGCCGGGCGTTGCGGTACTCGGCGTCCAGGGCTGCGACCCTGCGCACGTCCTCCTCGACGGCCGCGGCGAAGGCGTGCACGAGCCGCTGCAACTGCGGGTCCGACGGCAGCGGCATACCGGCCAGCACGTCGGCCGCCGCGGAGCCCTCCCGCAGCCGTTCCGCCACGACGGGCAGTGTCACACCGGCCAGTTGGGAGACCTCGGCCGAACGCCTGGCGACCTCCGCCCCGAGCCGGCTCCTGTCCGCCTCCGACTCCGCAGCGGCTTTCCGGGCCCGGTGGACGAGCCGGTGGCCGACGAGGACGGCGACGGCCACGCACACCCAGGCGGCCACCACCACCGTCAGAGTCCAGGTGAAGGCGCCGGACGGTGCCAGAGCGAGTGCCGCGCCACCGAGGGCGGCACTCGTCACCAGCACGACCGCCGGCCCGGCGAACGAGGGGCGCGGCGCCCCCACCGGTTGATGCTGGCTGGGCGAAGCAGGCACTGGCATGGAGCGGTCCCTCGGTCCGTGAGTGCGGGGAAAACGGGGCGGCGGCGCAGAAACGGCCGCCGGCCGGAAGGGAGGTCAGCCGACGACAGGGCGATCCTCCGACCACGTACGGCTCATGCTAGTCACGCCGTTGTGCGCGAAGACGCCGCCGACGGCATACTCCGTCGGCAATCCGGGTTTCGTCGTGAACCCATCGCTCGTGTGTCCCACTGTGATATCCGACGGCACGCCGGGCGGGACCGGCCGAAGAGGCGAAAGAGCCCGAAGGGCCCCACGGACGGGACGTCAGGCCTCCTGCGCTGCACGTCGTCTTCTGACCGACCCACTCCTTCGAGCGACCGAATTTCGGCCAACTATGCTCGTGTGCACTGCTGTTCACGTGCAGAAAGTGTCGACGACCGGGGCGCGGTGGTGCAGATGAACCGCCGATCGTGAAGGTTCCGTGACAGCGACACGGGCCGCCCGTTCACCTGCTGGGGGTCAGCGGAAGGGCGTCGGTGTACGCGTTCGCCGGCTCGGCGGTCTTGTTCACGAACCGGGCGTCGAGCGCGACGGGAGCGGAGCCCGTGCCGAGGGTTCCGCCGGGGTGCCAGGTGCCCGTGACGGTCACCCAGGTGTTGACGGACGGGGCCGGGGCGCCATGGACCCGTACCTTCACGGACTGGGCGTCCGCCGCGCAGCAGGAGATCATGATGCGGGTCAGGAACCAGCTGTCGCTCCCCTCTGCGGCGGTGACGAAGCCGGTCATCCGGACCGTACGCCCCTCGATGGCCCCCGTGCGGTCCTGCTGCACACGCCGGGTGAAGTCGGACAGGGTGATCGGGAGCGGCGAGGTCGCGGGCAGCGGATCGAAGTCGTCGTCGTGGGTGACGACCCTGGCCGGTTCGCGGGAGGCGGTGTACGCGCCGAGGGCGGGCGGGGCGTAGAAGAGCAGGCTCAGCGCCGGGAGGAACAACAGCCACGCCGTACGGGGCACGGAGGAGTGGTGGTGCCCGTGTCCGCTGTCGCCGTGGTCCGGGTGCTCGCCGTTGTCGCCGTGGTCCGGGTGCTCGCCGCCCTCGCGCCGTCGCCCGTAGGACACCGCGTCCACCGCGCCGGCCAGGATCAGCAGGACCCCGGAGGCGATGAGCAGCGGGCGCATCCCCTCCTTGACGTAGCGCAGATACAGGTCGCTGAGGAGGGCGATACGCAGCAGGCCGACGCCGCTGAGCAGGAGCAGGGTGATCTGGAGCGGGCGTCTCACAGCAGGATCCCTCCGATCAGCACGCTGGACAGGACCGCCACGACCGCCGTGGCGGCGGAGAACCGGAGGGCGAAGGCCCGTCCGAACGTGCCCGCCTGAAGGGCCATCAGCTTCAGGTCGACCATGGGACCGACCACCATGAACGTCAGCCGGGCGACCGGGGAGAACCCGCTGAGCGAGGCCGCCACGAACGCGTCCGCCTCCGAACACACCGACAGCACGATCGCCAGCCCGGCCAGGAACAGCACCGACAGCCAGGGCGAATCGGCGAACGTGTCCAGCACGGAACGGGGCACCGCCACATTGAACGTGGCCGCCGCCATCGCGCCCAGCACCAGGAAACCGCCCGCGTGCAGGAAGTCGTGCTGGAAGCCGGCCCGGAACTCCCGCCACCGGCTGCCGCCCGCCTGATGCCCGCCGGGTCGTACGGCGGGACGCAGCCACTCCGCCCGCCCCAGCCAGAGCCACAGCCAGCCCATCACCGACGCCGCGGCCAGGGAGGCCAGCAGCCGGGCCGCGACCATGGCCGGCTGCCCCGGGAACGCGACCGCGGTGGCGGTCAGCACGACCGGGTTGATCGCGGGCGCCGACAGCAGGAACGCGAACGCGGCCGCCGGAGTCACACCGCGGCCGATCAGGCTGTTCGCCACCGGCACGGACGCGCACTCACAGCCCGGCAGCACGACTCCCGCCGCACCCGCCACCGGCACGGCGAGCGCCGGCCGGCGCGGCAGTACCTTGTGGAACACGCGCGCCGGCACGAACGCGTTGATGGCACCGGACAGGGCCGTGCCCAGCAGCAGGAAGGGCAGCGCCTGCACGGTCACGGCGAGACAGACGGTCCGCCACGCCTCCATCGCCGGTGTCCCCATCCACCGGCCCCCGAAGTAGAGCACCGCGCCGGGGACGACGGCCGCCGCCGGCAACAGCAGCAGCCAGGGCAGGGGCGGGGCGTACGGCGCGTCGCCCTTCGCCGCTCCGTCCGCGCCGCCGGCCCCGGTGTCCCCGGTGGCCCCGGTGGCCCCGGTGGCCTCAATGTCCCTGGTGGCCTCGGCCCGTTCTTCCGTACTCCGCATCGCCCACTCCGCCTGTCGGATGCCCGACTCGACACAGCGGGCGCCGACGAAGGAGATTAGTTTTCATTTTCACCCAGCGCCACCGCCTGCCCCCGGGGTGGGCACGAGACTACTGGGCGGTCGTCGACCTCGTGTGCCCGGCGCAGGACCTCCTCATGGCGGGGGTCACCGAGGTCGGAGAGGACGTCGGCGAGGTCGACCGGGGCGGCGCACCGGGCGGTTCACCGTCCGGCTGCCCCGGGTGCCCGGGCCGGAGGAGCCTCGACCGGCAGAAGCGTTCAGGGGCGGGTGCCGGCTCCGAAGCCCGTCCAGCGCAGTTCGACCGGGAGGTGGCCCATGTCGTTGTACAGCAGGACCGTCGGTGCCGTGCCGTCGCGGTACTCGATCGCGGTGAGCGCCGCGTTCCCGCAGTTCAGGCCGAGCCATCGCACCGGCGGGGCGTCCAGGGCGTCCCGGAGCAGCCAGGCCACCTGGTAGGCGTGGGTGACCAGGACTTCATGTGTCTCGGTCTCGGCGGGGCACGCGAACCTGCCGGTCAGGGCGTCGGCACGGCGGCGCGCGTCCTCGGCTTCCTCGGCGCCGTAGCCGTCGAAGAACGCCGCCCACGACGGCGGCACGTCGACCGGTACATGCGGGATGTGATCGACCAGCTCCGGTGCTTCGCGCACGACGGCGTCCGGCAGACAGGTGCCGATGATCTGCGCGGAGTACACCGCCCTGGGCAGGGGGGAGTGCCAGACCGTGTCGATCGGAAGGCCGGCCAGACGCTTCCCGACCAGTTCCGCCTGCCTCTCCCCGACGTCGGTCAGTGTGCCGAAGGCGTCGGCCGCCCCGTGTCGTAGCAGGTACACATGCCGAGTTGCCATGGTGGATCTCCTGTCGGGGTGGGGTCGGTTCAGCGGTCGCGCAGGGCGGTGTGGGCCGCGTCGAGGCGTTGGGTCTCGTCGCGGGCGGAGTGGTCGCCCGAGGCGTCGTCGGCCCAGGCGAGCAGCCGGTGGACGTGCTCGTCGGCGGCGTCGGTGACGATGCGAGGGCTGCCGAGGGCCACGTCGCCGCTGGTTCCGTCGATGGTGACGATCGTGCCCTCCGGGACGGTGCGGCCGCCGGCCGTCACGGAGGCGTCGTCGCGGTCGATGGTGAGGCCGGCGACACCCACGACGGCGGGCTTTCCCATGGCGCGCGCGACGACCGCGGCGTGGCTGGCGGGCCCGCCGCGCGCGGTGACGATTCCGGTGGCGGCGGCGAGGCCGTGCATGTCATTCGGGGAGGTCTCCGGGCGTACCAGGACGACCGGACCGGTTCGGGCCATGCGTACCGCGTCGTCCGCCGTGGTCGCGATCCTGCCGGTGGCGGCACCGGGGCAGGCGCCGATTCCCCGGGCGAGGACGTCGGCCTCGTCGGCGGAAGCGATGCGCGGGGTGCGGACGTGCCGGAGATGCAGCGGTGAGACCCTGAGCAGAGCTTCCTCCCGCCCGATGAGTCCCTGGTCGACGAGTTCGGTGGCCACGCGGACCGCGGCACCCCCCACGAACCGGCCGGGCCGGACCTGCAGGAGCCACAGCTCGCCGGACTGGAAGGTGAACTCGACGTAGCAGGCGTCGCGGTAGTGCTCTTCGATGCGGCGCAGCGCGTCGAGCAGCCCGGCCCACACGTCCGGCTCCCGCTCGGCGAGTTCGCGCAGGGGCCCGGTCGTCGACTTCCCGGAGACGACCTCTTCTCCCTGGTGTCCGAACAGGACTTCGCCGAACGGGATGTTCTCACCGGTGTTGGGGTTACGGCTGAACGCCACTCCGGTGCCGCTGTCGCCGTCGCGGTTGCCGAAGACCATCCCTTGGACGATCACGGCTGTGCCCAGGTCGTGCGGGATGTCGTTCACCTCGCGGTAGGTGCGCGCGCGTGGTGCGTCCCAGGACGAGAAGACGGCTTCGATCGCCTGTGTGAGCTGGTGGGTGGCGTCGTCCGGGACGGGCCGGCCGCTTCGTTGCCGGACGAGGTCCTCGACCGCCTCGATCGACCGGGTCAGGTGTGCTTCCTCGTCCTCGGTGTGCCGCCCGGGATGTTCCGCGGGGGCAGCCGGGGCGACGTCCGTGTTCATGGTCGCGGAGGCGAAGCTCGTCAGGAAGCCCAGCCGTGAGTTCAGTGCGAACGGGCGGTCGCCGGTCTCGGCGGCGAGGCCCTCGGTGGCTTCGGTCGTGAGGCCGAGGTTGAGGATCGTGTTCATCATGCCGGGCATGGACACGCTGGCCCCGGAGCGGACGGACACCGCCAGCGGCTTGTGCGGTCCCCCGAAGGTACGCCCGGTGGAGCGTTCGAGGTCGGCCATCGCCGTCGCGAGCTCGTCGTCGAGTCCTTCGGGAAGGCGCCCGTCCCGCAGAAAGGCGCGACAGCCTTCCGTGGTGATGACGAACCCGGCCGGCACCGGCAGGCCGAGACGGTGCAGTACGACCAGGCCGAGGGCCTTGCCGCCCAGAGTCTCCGCCGTCTCCTCGGCCTGGGCCGAGATCGCGCGAATCCACCTCATCGCCGCAACCCGAGGGTGGCCAGCAGGTCTTCGTGCAGCTCCGCCCACACGATGTGGTACGACGCGGTGTTGTCGGCCACGTACTCCAACTCGCCGGAGGCGGCGCGTTCGAGAGCTTCGGTGAGGCGGACGCGGTAGCGGCCGAACCGGGGCAGGGCCGCGGACAGTTCGGCGCAGACCGCGGCGGCGCGTCGGTCCAGGTCGGCGAACCGGGCGAGCACCCGGGAGTCGTAGCCGGGATCGCCGTGGTCGTTGACGCTCATGACGCCGTCGACGGGGCGGAGTTGCCAGGCCGTGCAGAGGTCGAGCAGTTCGGGGTTGAGGACGAGGAACCGCTCGTACGCCGCCGTCACACGCTCGCGGGCCCGGGCCGACTCCAGTTCGTGGGTGATCCGCTCGGCATCCGCCGCGCGGCCGGCGTCCGTGAGGCTCCACCCCGGCATGCCTCCGGACAGGCGGGTGACCAGACCGTCGGCCCCGAGATCGATGAGCTCGGACTCGGCATCGGATTCGTCGAGCCCCGTGATCGCGTGGAGCCGGGGCAGGCTGATGGTGCCGGCGCAGCGCAGGGCGTGCAGTACCAGCAGGCCGGTGTCCGTCGCGCGGGCTTCGGGCCAGGTCATGGGTGGTCCTCCCGGGGGTGTGGTGCGGTGGGCGGGAAGTGCGTCGGTCGTCGCCGGCGCGCGGACGACGGTCGTCCTGCCGGCGCCGTCGGGGCCGGCAGTCCCCGCACACGCCCGCGAGGAGCGGAGAGGCCGGCTCCGTCGACGGCCACCGTCCTGCCGCATGTCCTGATCAGTCCGTCGCCCTCGAACCCGTTGTCACCCACGGCCCACTCCGATGTTCACGGATTTCGGATACCGGCATCATCTGGATGCTGTTTGTATCATGACACACCAGGAGCCGGAGGAGGCACGATGGCCAGACTGACCCGCGCACAGCAGCAGGAGCGGACCCGT
Source organism: Streptomyces sp. NPDC086080 (assembly GCF_044540255.1). NCBI lineage: Bacteria > Bacillati > Actinomycetota > Actinomycetes > Kitasatosporales > Streptomycetaceae > Streptomyces > Streptomyces sp. NPDC086080. The sequence goes on along the minus strand of NZ_JBITRU010000035.1, from coordinate 63,039 downwards.
GCGGCGGTGCTGGTCGCGGCCCGGCAGGAGTTCGCCGAGTGCGGCTATGCCGAGGCCAAGATCGACCGGATCGCCGAGCGGGCCGAACTGACCAGGGGAGCGGTCTACTCCAACTTCACCGGCAAGCGCGCGCTCTACCTCGCGGTACTGGTCGACGCCGCCGAACGGGCCAGGGATGCCGCCGAACCCCCGGCGGAATCCCCCGACTCCGTCGGACAGGCACTCGGCTCGTTCGCCCGGGTCTGGCTGGAACGTCTGCCCTTCCTCGGTGACACCCCGGGAAGCGGCCATCTGCAGCTGCGCTCACTGTCCGGAGTGCTGGGCACCGGGCCGGCGCGGGCCGCGCTCGCGGAACTCGTCCGGTTCGAGGCGCTGTTGCTCGCGCTGGCACTTGAGCCGCGTTCCGCCGTGCGTCGCGCCGGGACCGTGCGGCCCGCCGGGCTGGCCCTGACCCTGCTCCACGGTGCGGCCGGCCTCGCGGAGAACGCCCCCGGCGTCGGCGACCCCTTCGATCTGGCGCGCGCCGCCGAGCATCTCGCCGGTATCGCCCTCGGCGACGACCCCGAGCCGCCGCATCTGCCCTACGTCGCCCCGGCGCGCTCGACCGAGGTCCCGTGGGTGCCGCCGGGCGGTCTGCGCGACGAGATCACCGGCCGGCCGGCCGGCCTCGGCGACGACGGGGTGGTCGTCGTGCTGGGTGTGGGGCGCCTGTCCGCGGCCGAGGACGCCCTCCGCTCGGCGCAACCGGACGACGAGGTGACGATCGTCGTCGTCACGAGCGACCCTGCCGAGACCGGCCGACTGGCCCGGCTCCGGATCGTGGATCTCGTCGGCTGTCTGCGCCGGGTGTTCACGGCCGACCGGCTGCCCCGGGCACGCGTCGTGTTCGACGACACCGGCGCCGTCCCGGCAGCCCTCGGCCACCCCCCGGCCGACGACCTCGACCTCACCGAGATCGCCGTCCGGGTCCGCGACGGACTGATCACGGCCCACGCGACCGGTCGCGGCGCGGGGTACGCCGCGGCCCGCCACCACTCCCCCGATCCCGGCCGGAGCGGGGCGGTGTGACACCGGGCACGGCCACGCCGTCCGCGCGACGAGGGGCCCGGCAGCCGGAGCGGGACCGGCAGCCCTACGTGCTGAGGGACACCGAGCCCAGGGCGCCGAACACGGCGTGCACCTCCTGGCCCGGCAGCAGGTCCACCGCACCCGACCAGGAGCCGGCCAGTACGAGGTCACCTGCCGCGATACCGGTGCCGAAGTCCGCCAGGATGCGGACCAGACAGGCCACCGACTCCGCCGGATGACCCATGACCGCCGAGCCGTCACCGGTGTACTCGGTGCCGCCGCCGCGCAGGACCATCCGTGCCGCCGCCAGGTCGGTGGTGTCCGGTGGGACGCCGGGACCGACCACGGCAGCGGCGGAGGAGGCGTTGTCGGCGACGGTGTCCACCAGGCCGATCCTCCAATCCTCGATCCGGCTGTCGAGCACCTCCAGGACGGGGCAGACCTCCGTGGTGGCGTCGAGCACGTCCCGGGCGGTGACGTCGTGGCCGCTCAGGTCCCGCGCCATCCGGAAGGCGATCTCTCCCTCGACCTTCGGTGAGATGAACGTCCGCAGATCGAGGTGGGCGCCGTCGGGCAGGAGCATCCGGTCGGTCAGGTAGCCGAAGTCGGGATGGTCGATGCCGAACATCCGCTGGATCGCCTCACTGGTGGCTCCGATCTTGAGCCCGGCCGGAACGGCACCGTCCGCCACATCGAGCGCGCGGACCTGGCTCTGGATCGCGTACGCGTCCGCCAGGCCGAGTCGCGGGTGCCGGAGTGACACGGGCGGCACCGGCCGGCGGGTTCTGGCGGCGTTCCACAGCTCGGCGGCGAGTTCGCGGTGGAGGGTCCGTACGGCGGTCGTCATCGGCTCGCCACGAAGAGCCGGCCCCCGGGCAGACCGATCGGCACGGTCCTGGTCCGCGCGAAACCCGCTGTGGCGAACGTGTCCAACCACTCCTGCTCAGTGGGGAGACGGACGCTCATGAAGGTGGAGTGCAGATAGGTGAAGAGCGCGCTGAACCTGCGCTCCTCGGGCTGCGGCGCGTAGGAGACGGCGTCGGCCACGGCGAGGAATCCGCCGGGGGCGAGCGCGTCGCGCAGGGCGCCGAGAACGTTCTGGGCCGTGCGGTCGTCCGCGACGATGTCGTGCATGACGTAGCAGGCCAGGACGGCGTCCGCGCCGGCGACCGGCCCCGGGTCGTCGGCCAGCGATTCGATGGGCCGCTCGATCACCGTCAGGCGCTCGTGCACCCCGGAGGCGAGGGCAGCGTCACGCGCGGCGGCGCAGGCGGCGCCGTTGATGTCGACGGCCGTGCCGGTGCGTGCCGGATTCTCCCGCAGCAGGTCGATGAGCAGGGCGCCGGACCCGGCGCCGAGGTCCGTCACCCGGAGCGCGCCGGATGCCACGACCTGTTCGACGAGCTGCGGATAGAACGCGCGTTCGCCGATCCATCGTGAACTGACCGCGACCCGGCGTCCGTTGCGCCGATGGGTGCGGGCGGCCTCCGCCGGGTCGGTCAGGAACGCGCGGGCGTGGTCGATGAAGGGGCCGTTGGCGTTCATCGCCCAGGACACGTACCCGGCCTGGTGACGCAGGTCGGGGTAGTCGGCGGCCGCCTGGAAGTCGCCCGGGACGTCGGTCTCGACGATCAGACCCGCGGCGAGCAGCGCGGTGAGATAGGCGGTGACGCCGGCAAGGGGGACGCCGGCCGCCTTGGCCATGTCCGAGGCGGTGAACGTCGCGCCGGAGTCCAGGACCTGGTCGGCCCCGATCTCGGCGCCGATCTGCAGCAGTGCGGCGACCGCGGCCGCGTCGGCCACGGAGTCCGGGGTGTGCCGTTGCATGGTTCCTTCTTCCTTGCCCGTCGGATGTGGCCCGTCAGATGTGACGCATCGGATGTGGCCCGTCAGATGTGGTCGGCGGAGGTGTGCGGCAGCTCCCCGGTCGCCCGCTCGGCGGCCAGTCGCATGGCGACCTCGATGATGGTGTCCTCCTGGCCGGCCACCACCCGCCGTTTGCCCAGTTCGAGCAGGATCTCGCGGGGATCGACGTCGAAGCGCCGGGCCGCCCGCCGCACCGGCGCCGCGAAGCCGGAGAACACCCCGGCGATACCGCTGGCGATGGTGACGCTGTCGTTGGTCGGTACGTGCTTCACAAACCGTTCCTCGGCCGTGTCCGCCGCGTCGAGGGCGCCGAACAGCCTGATCCGGGTCTCCGTCCGCTCGACATGGAGGTTGGCGGCGACCAGTTCGATCGGCGCGTTGCCCGCGCCCGCCCCGAACCCGCGTGCCGTGACGTCCACGATGGTCGCCCCCGCCCGCATCGCGGTCATGCTGTTGATCACCGACAGGCCGAGGTTGTTGTGGGCGTGGAAGCCGATGGCGATGTCGAGCTTGTCGACGAGCTCACCGACCTTCTCCCGCACCGTCTGCGGGGTGTAGGCGCCGGCCGAGTCCATCAGGACGACCGCCTCGGCTCCGTAGTCCTGCATCAGCCGTGCCTGTTCGACCAGCTTCTCCGCGGAGGCCATATGGCTCATCAACAGCATGCCCTTCACGGTGACGCCCATGGCCCGCAGCATCGTGATCTGCTGGCGGGTGACGTCGGCCTCGGTGCAGTGGGCGCCCACCCGGACCTCGTCCACGCCGCAGTCGAGGGCGGGCTTGAGGTCGCGTTCGACGCTGGCGAAGCCGGGGATGGAGAGCACGCCGAGCCGGGAGTGGCGCAGTTCGGCCTTGGCGGCACGCAGCATCTGCGCGTCGCTGATGGCCGCGATGCCGACCTGGATGGAGGAGGCGCCGAGACCGTTGCCGTGCCCGACCTCGACGACGTCCACTCCCGCCGACTCGGCGGCCCGCGCGTACGCGCTGATGTCCTGGGCCCCCAGCTGGTGGCCGACGGCGTGGTTGCCGTCCCTGAGCGTCGTGTCACAGATCTGGAGTGTGCCGCTCATGACCGCCCCCGCCCGGTGCGTGCCTCCGCCGCGGCGACGGCGGCGCAGGTGATGATGTCCAGATTTCCGGCATAGCGCGGGAAGTAGTCGCCCCGCCCCTCGACCTCCACCGTCAGCATGTAGCGGTCTCCGGTGGCGACCGGCGGCACCACGACCCGGTAGCCCGGGACGTAGGAACGGATCTGTTTCTCCATCGTGGTGACCGCGTCCCGCAGTGCGTCGAGGTCGATGCGTTCGGTGGTCGACACGGCGATGGAGTTGCGCATGACGATGCCGGGGTCGGCCGGATTGATGATCAGCACGGTCTTGGTCCGGGCCGCGTCGCAGAACGCGCCGGTCGCCTGTTCCGTGGTGTGTACGTACTCGTCCAGGTTGGCCCGTGAGGCGGGGCCCACGCTGGCCGAAGCGCTCGCCGAGACGATCTCCAGGTAGTCGACATGGCCCGCGATCCGCGTGATGCAGTGGGCCATCGGGACGGCCGCCTGCCCGCCGCAGGTCACCATGGAGAGGTACTGCTCCTCGACGCAGTCCTCCAGGTTGAGGGCCGGGACACAGAAGGTGCCCCGGTTGGCCGGTGTGAGGTCGATGAACGGCAGTCCCAGCGGCTCGACGACACCCCAGTGGCGGGTGGCGTCGGCGGCGGAGGTCGCGTCGAACACCAAGTCGATGGCGTCCTGGGCCTCGACGACCGCGTCGATGCCGTCGGTGCTCGTGGCGACCCCTCGGCCGCGGGCCAGTTCGAGGCCGGGTGACTCGGCCCGCCGGCCGGCGAACAGCACACAGGTCAGCAGCGGTGATGTCTCGATCTTCAGCAGCAGATCGGTTCCGATGTTCCCGGTCCCCACGATGGCGGTTCGCAGCGGAGCCGGATGCTCTGGCGTCGTCATTCGGTCCTTCCTCTCGCAGCGGGGCGGCCGCCGAGGTGATCCTGCTGGCTCACACCGAGCGGCGGTGGGTTCACGTCGTGCATCTCCGGTGACAGATAGACCTTCACTCGGGGGCGGGAGCGGCCCGGCTGCCAGGAGAGGTAGTTGTGGATGCCGGTTCCTCCGTCGAGTTCGCGGTGGGCGATGCCGGCGAGCACGCTGTCGTAGCGGCGCAGCGCCCGAGGATGTGCGGCGAGGACCCGGTGGACGCGCCGGCGGACCTGGCCGTCGTGCTCCGCGTAGGTCCACAGCGGGAGGTAGAGCGTGGCCGGGGGCCGTTCGAGGGTCTGCGCGTCGAACAGCGACAGACAGGTGACGGGTGGCTGGACGGTGAAGTGGCGGCGGCCGTCCGTCATGGTGGTGCACAGGGTGCGCACCTCGCCCGGTTCGAATCCCGGGTAGGTCTTGAGGACGGCCGCCACCTCCTCGGCGTCGGCGGCGAAGTGCCGGAAGTAGACCTTCACCCGGGCCTCGGGGTCGTCGGCCAGATCCAGCGAGAGCAGGAAGGGCACGTCGTATCCGGGCCGGTGGACATGGGCCTGGACCACGGGCCACAGATGTCTCGCGCCCAACCGGTCCAGGGCGGTGTACAGCAGGTCGAACACGCCGTCCGGGCCGGTGACGTCCAGGTAGAACCAGACCTTGAACCGGATCGGGGCGCCGGGGCGCACCTCGGCGCCGTACATGGACACATGCGGCCCATGGGCGTCGTCGGGCAGGAGCCGGTCCGCGACGGCCGACCAGCGGGCCGTACCGGCGCCGTGGTGTTCGGCGAGCAGCGGCATGAGCGCCCGCGCCGCGCCGGGGTCGCGGGCAGGTACGCCCGCGGTCAGGGGCTCCATGGCGAACTGGAGGGCGGGCGTGTCCCCGTTGAGGTCGACGGCGTACTCCACCGGCGACCCGTCGGGCGACACGTCCGACAGGGGGAGATCGCTCGGACGGGCGGCGCCCCAGTGGTCGGTCATGGCGCGGAACGTCGCGACGCATTCCGTACCGCCGATTCCCAGTCCCAGGGTTTGTGCTGTCTTCTCCAATAGCGTGGCGCAGGCATCTCGGACCGTCGCCGACTCCTCGGTCACCCGGTTCTCCTTGTCACGTTCCACGTCGGGGCGCGGGGTGGCTCAACACCACCTGTCCGGTGGCGGGTTCACTCCTCGCCCATGGCGCGGGCCAGGCTCCGGGGCCGCATGTCGGTCCAGTGCTCCTCGACGAAGTCGAGGCAGGCCTGGTGGGTGTCCTCGGGGTGGGCGACGGTCCATCCGGCCGGTACGTCGACGGCCGCGGGCCACATCGAGTACTGAGCCTCGTCGTTGACCAGGACCAGGAACGTTCCCTCGGTGTCGTCGAAGGGGTTGCCCATCAGTTCTCCTCCTTGGTTGTCGCGTTGCGGGCGATGACGGCCCGGAGGTGCTTCTCCAGGACCGGGCCGATCAGCTTGAGCGCTTCCGGCGTCATGATCGTGCTGTGGCCGGTGGGGACCGGGTGGTACGTGATCTCGCCGGCGACGAAGTCCCGCCACACCTCGGGGTCGAGCACCCGTTCCCGTTCCTCGGTGGCGCCGAAGATCAGCATGTCGGTGTCGACCCGTTCCGGCCGGTGCCGGGTGGCGATGGTGATGTTGCGGTGCAGGATCTCCATCAGCAGCTGGAACTCGTCCTCGGCGACATTGCCGAGGACCGTGTTGGTGGTGCGGGCCAGCTCCGAGAACTGGGCGAAGGTGAGCTTGCCGCTCGGCAGGGCCGCCGGGTCGATGCCCAGCACTTCGAGGATGCCGGTGTAGACCTTGGCGGTGGCCTCGACGACCTGCTGCTGCTCCTCCTCGGTCAGGGGCCTCGCCGGTTCGGAGTCGAGCGCGACGATGAGCCCGACCCGTTCCCCGGCGGCCTCGAGACGGGCGGCCATGGCGTGTGCCACGACTCCGCCGAACGACTGCCCGAGCAGGTAGTAGGGCCCGGTCTTCTGCACCTGCCGCATCTCCTCGATGCAGTGGTCGGCGACCTCGATCAGGGTCTCCGGCAGTTCGCCGGGGTGGCTCAGCGCGTGGGACTGCAGCCCGTACACCGGGAAGTCGGGGCTCAGACGCAGCAGCAGGTCCGAGTAGGACCAGCAGATCGCCGCCCCGGGGTGGACGCAGAACAGCGGCGGCAGGGTGCCCCCGGTGCGCAGCGGGAGGAGTACGTCGAAGGCCCTGTCGGTGCCGTCGGAGCCGAGGTGCTCCGCGAGTTGGGCGACGGTGGGCCCGGCGAAGAAGGCCCGGACCGGGACCTCCGTGCCCATCACCTCGGCGATGCGGGCGATGAGCTGGTTGGCCAGCAGGGAGTGGCCGCCGAGGTCGAAGAAGTTGTCCTCGACGCCGATCTGCCCCAGGTTCAGCACCTCGGCGAACAGTCCGCAGAGGATCTCCTCCTGCGGAGTGCGCGGTCCGCGCCCCACGGGTGCCGCGATCTGCGGTGCCGGCAGCGCCTCCCGGTCGACCTTGCCGTTCGGTGTGAGCGGGAAGTCCTCGACTGCCGTCACCGCCGTCGGCACCAGATGCTCCGGCAGCGACCGGCGCAGGTCCTCCCGGATGCCGGTGACATCGGCGTCGAGGCGGGCGGGGACCACGTAGCCGAACAGCGCGGCGTCGCCCTGGCGGTCGGCCCGTACGGCCACGGCGGCCCGTGCGACGGCCGGGTGCTTGGCCAGCGCGGCCTCGACCTCGCCGGGCTCGACCCGCATCCCGCGGATCTTCACCTGGTCGTCGGTGCGGCCCACGTACTCCAGCTCGAACGTGTGGTTGAGGCGGCCGATGTCCCCGGTGCGGTACATCCGTGAGCCGGCCGGGCCGTAGGGGTCGGCGACGAAGCGGCTCGCGGTCGGTCCGGGCCGGTGCAGATAGCCTCGGCCCACGGCCGGACCGGCGACGTACAGTTCGCCGTCGGTTCCGGGCGGCACCGTCCGCAGGGCCTCGTCGAGGACGTAGACGCGCATCCCCGGGTTGGGGCGGCCGACCGTGACGCGTGCGCCGTCCGCCACGTTCAGGGGGTCCGTCATCGTGCAGGCGACGGTGGTCTCGGTCTGGCCGTAGACATTGATCACACGCCGTCCCGGCGACCAGCGGGCGGCGAGATCGGGGGTGAGGACCTCGCCGCCGAGGAGCAGGCCGCGCAGTTCGGTGAGGCGGGCCGGCGCGTCGGCGGGCACGCTGGCCAGCACCGACGGCAGCGTCACCAGGTGGGTGATCCGCTGCTCGGCCAGCACCCGGGCCAGCGCCTCGCCCGCGAGCAGGCCCGGCTCGGGAAGGACGAGTGTGCCGTGCGCGGCGAACGCCACGACGAGGTCCATCACCGAGGCGTCGAAGCTGGGCGAGGAGAGCTGCAGGACACGGGAGTCCGGGCCGAAGCCCCAGCGGTCCCGCCAGGCCTCGGCCGCGTCGGCCAGGCCCGCGTGGGTGATCACCGCGCCCTTGGGCCGGCCGGTCGATCCGGAGGTGTAGATGACGTAGGCGGGATGGTGCGGGTTGAGGGCGGCCGAGCGGTCGCGGTCGGTGGGGTTCGTGTCCGGCATGCCCTCCCATCGCGTGACGGTGGCCGGGTCGTCGATGTCGAACACCGGCTGCCGAGTGCCGAGTCGGGCGGCCCCGGAGGCATCCGTCACGACCAGGCCCGGCCGGGCGTCCGCGCACAGGTACGCCACCCGGTCGGCCGGGTAGGCCGGGTCGATCGGCAGATACGCCGCCCCGCTCTTGGCGATGGCGAGGACGGTGACGACCTGGGGCACACCGCGCGGCAGCAGCACGGCGACCAGGTCCTCCGGGCCCACGCCCCGGTCGATCAGGGCCCGCGCCATCCGGTTCACCCGGCTGTTCAGCTCGGCGTAGGTGAGGTCCGTGGCGCCGTCGGTCACGGCGATCGCGGACGGGTCGGCGGCCGCCCAGGTCTCGAACAGCCACGGCAGCGTTCCCGGCACGGGATCAGCGATATCGGCTTCCGCCCCGCTCGTCACGTCAAGTCCTCCGATGGGTTGGTGGGGAGAGTCGGCGACTTCGCGCAGCAACTCGGTGAACGCGTCGAGGAAGCCGCCGATGGTCGCGCCGTCGTAGAGATCGGTGGCGTACTCGGCGGTGAGGATCAGCCCGGCGGGCGTGCCCCTCTCGTGGAACGTCTCGATCGCGTTGACGGTGAGGTCGACCCGGGCCACTCCGGTCTCGACACCGTCCAGCTGCGGCCGCGCGGTCAGGCCGGCCAGTTCGAACTCGGCCGCCGGTGTGTTCTGCAGTGCGAGTTGGACCTGGAAGAGCGGGTGGTGCGCGGCCGACCGGTCGGGGTTGAGCTTCTCCACCAGATGGTCGAAGGGAATGTCCTGGTGGGCGTAGGCGGCCAGGCTGGTGTCACGCACCCGCTCCAGGAGCTGGACGAAGCTCGGGCCGCCGGAGGTGTCGATGCGCAGCACCAGCGTGTTGATGAAGAAGCCGATCAGGTCGTCGAGGGCGTCGTCGACGCGCCCGGCGACGGGTACGCCCACCGGGATGTCGGTGCCGGCCCCGCTGCGGGTCAGCTGTGCGCCGAGCGCCGCCTGGAGGGTCATGAACAGGGTCGCTCCGTTGTCGCGTGCCAGCGCCCGCAGGGCCTCGTGGAGGTCCGCGTCGAGGGTCCGGGTCAGCGTCGCGCCCCGGTTGCCTGCCTCCTCGGGGCGCGGCCGGTCGGTCGGCAGGGTCACCAGCCGCGGCAGGCCCGCGAGTCGGTCTCGCCAGTGGGCGAGCTGCCGGCCGATCCGGCTGTCGGGGTCGGTATCATCGCCGAGCATCCGGCGCTGCCACAGCGCGTAGTCCGCGTACTGCACCGGCAGCGGCGCCCAGGACGGGGCGCGTCCCGCCACGCGGTCCTCGTACGCCGTCGTCAGATCGCGGGCCAGTGGCCGCGTCGACCAGCCATCGGCGGCGATGTGGTGGACGACCAGCAGAAGCACCCATTCGTCGGGGCCCGTGGTGAACAGCCAGGCCCGCAAAGGGATCTCCCGCGCCAGGTCGAAAACGTGCCGGGAGGCGTCCCGGAGGACCCCCGTCAGCTCGTCCTCGGAGACCTCACGCACCGGCAGGTCGATGCCGTCGACGTCCAGGATGCGCTGGTGCGGCACTCCTCTCCGCTCGGCGAAGACGGTGCGCAGCGCCTCGTGCCGGGCCACCACGTCGCCCAGGGCGGACCGCATCGCGGCCACGTCGAGGGCACCGGAAAGCCGTATCGCCAGAGGCGAGTTGTACGTCGCGGACGGGCCCTCCAGCTTGTGCAGGAACCACAGCCGCCGCTGCGCGAACGACAGGGGCAGCACCTCCGGGCGGCGCTCCGGCACGAGGGCGGGCAGCGTGCTGTCGGGGCCCGCTCCCTGGGCCAGCACCGCGGCGAGCCGGGCGGGTGACGAAGCGGCGAACACCTGCCGCAGGGGCACCTCGACACCGAGGACGGCTCGGATGCGGCTGGTGAGCCGGGTGGCGAGCAGCGAGTGGCCGCCGAGGTCGAAGAAGTCGTCGTCGACGCCGGCCCGAGGCAGGCCGAGGAGGTCGGCGAACAGCTCGCAGAGGATCTCCTCGTACGGGTTGCGCGGACCCCGGTCCTCGGCGCCGGTGGTCATGAACTCGGGTTCCGGCAGGGCCTTGCGGTCGATCTTGCCGTTCGGGGTGAGCGGGATGCGTTCGATCGGTGTGATCGTGGCCGGGACCATGTGGTCGGGCAGCAGGGCCTTGAGGGTGGCGCGCAGTCCGGACACGAACTCGCCGGCGCCGCGGGCGAGGGAGGGCACGTTGGCGACCGCCTCCGGGCTGCCCGGCCGGTAGACGTCCGCGAGGGGCGCGTCGTCGCCGGTGTCGGCGAGCAGTACCGCGTCGTAGGTGTCCCGGTTCCTCGGCGACCAGGTCGGCACCGCCCGCCAGCCCCGGTCGGCCGCCCACCGGCGTATCCGTTCGGGATGCAGTGGGGGATCGGCCGGGTCGGCCAGCCGGGGGTTGGGTATCCCGGTCACCCGTGCCGGTGCCGTCAGCTCGTCCAGGGCGGTGACGTCGCGGCCCCAGAGCAGCTCCGGCAGGTCCCCCACCGGCCGCGCGGCGGCGGTGTGCAGCACCACCTCGTAGCGGTACGCGGTCAGTTCGTTGTCGGCGTCGCCGCGCTTGAGCAGCACTTCGACGCCGGTGAGCCGGGGGTGGCGGAAGGCGGTGAAGAACTCGGGGGCGAGGAGGAGTTCCTTCTCGACGGCGACCGCGTGGTCCACGGCGGACGCCCCCGATCCGGGGTGCCGGAACCGCTGGACCGCCGTGTGCAGCGCCCGCAGCAGTCCGTGGTGCCGTACGTCGCCGACGATGATCCGGCCGCCGTCGGCGAGCAGATCGATGGCCTTGCCCAGTACGTCGCGCAGGTAGTCGGCGCTCGGGAAGTACTGGACGACCGAGTTGAGCACGATGGTGTCGAAGTGGCCCCGGGGCAGCTCCGACACGTCGTGCGCGGGCCGGCACCGCAGGTGTACGTGCTCCCAGTGCCGTTCGCGCGCGTACTCCCGGAGTCTGTCCACGGCGGCGGCCGAGAAGTCGGTGGCCCAGTACTCCTCGGTCCGCTCGACCAGCGGGATCATCACCAGGCCGGAGCCGGCGCCGATCTCGAGCACCCGGCGGGGGCCGAACCTTGCCACTTGGTCCACGGCGGACCGCTGCCACTCCCGCATCTGGTCGATCGGGATGGGCGCCCCGGTGAAGGAGCTGTTCCAGCCCTCGAAGTCGGCGCCCGGCTCGCGCGGCAGGCCTCGGTAGACCTCGTGGTAGATGCTGCGCCATTCGTCGAGCTGGTCGTCGAAGTCCGCCGTGGTTCCCCCGTCGGCCGGTACGACGTAGGCGGCGAGCGAAACGGCTCCGGAGCGGTCCTCGCGCGGTACGACGACCGCGCGCGCGACGGAGGTCTGCGCGGCGAGGACGCGTTCCACCTCTCCGGGCTCGACGCGGAAGCCCCGGATCTTGACCTGCTCGTCGGTGCGGCCGAGGTACTCCAGTTCTCCGTCGGCGTTCCAGCGGACCAGGTCGCCTGTGCGGTACATCCGTGTTCCGGCCGGACCGTACGGATCGGCGAGGAACCGCGACGCCGTCAGGCCCGGACGCCGGCCGTAGCCCCGCGCCAGCCCCTCACCCGCGATGTACAACTCACCCGGCACACCCGGCGCCACCAGCCCGAGGGAGTCGTCCAGCACGTACAGGCGGGTGTTGAGGGCCGGGGGGCCGATGGGCATCGGGGGCTCGTACAGGTCTCCGGTCTGGCTGGCGACGACGGTGGACTCGGTGGGGCCGTAGGCGTTGACCATACGGCGGCCCGGCGACCAGGCCCGCAGCAGCTCGGGCGGGCATGCCTCGGCGCCGACGACGAGGGTCCGGAAGCCGGTCAGGTCCTGCGGTGCTTCCGGCGGCAGGGTGCTCAGCACGGACGGCGGGATCAGGGCGTGGGTGATGCGGTGGTCGGCGAGCACCCGCGCCAGTTCCTGTCCGGCGAGCCGGTCCGCCGAGGCGATCACCAGGGTGGCGCCGGAGTCCAGGGCCCAGACGAGTTCCAGGACGGCGGCGTCGAAGCTCGGCGACGAGAACTGCATGATCCGGCTGTCGCCGTCGGCGGCGCAGCGCTGCCGCAGCGTGGCGGCGAGGCTGGTGATTCCCCGGTGGGTGACGACGACGCCCTTGGGCAGACCGGTGGAGCCGGAGGTGTAGATGACGTACGCCGGGTTGTCGACCTCGACCGGCCGGACACGGTCCCGGTCGGCCGGGGCGTGCTCGGGCTGGTCCTCGAACAGTTCCGACCCGTCGATCACCAGAGCCGGTTCGGCATCCCGCAACAGATACTCCACCCGGGCCTGCGGATAGGCCGGGTCCACCGGCAGATACGCCGCGCCCGCCTTCCCCACCCCCAGCACGGTCGCGATCTGCCTCGCACCGCGCGGCATCAGCACACCCACGACGTCCTCGGCACCCACATCCCGCCCGATCAGATACCAGGCGACACGATTGGCGTACGCGTCGAGCCGCGCGTACGACCAGCTGACCTCCCCCTCGACCACCGCGATCGCGTCCGGAGTCGCCGCGACACGACGCTCGAACAACTCCGCCAAGGTCACCGAGCCGACATCGGCCCTCGCCGTGCCCCACTGCTCCAGCAGCCGTACCCGCTCATCGGCACCGAGCAGATCCACCTCGCTCAACCGGGAACCCGGACTCGTCACCATGGCTTGCAGGACACGCGCCCAGCGCGCCGTGAACGCCTCGATCGTGGCGCGGTCGTACAGATCGGTGGAGAACTCCACCACCCCGGTGAGACCGGCCGGACTGCCGTCGGGTGCGGCGGCCTCGGTGATGCTCAGCGACAGGTCGAAGCGGGAGGTGCCGGTGCCCTGGCCCTCCTGCCGTACCCGCAGATCGGAGAGGGTGAAGTCGGCCTCGGCGTTGTTCTGCAGGACCATGGCGATCTGGAACAGCGACTGATGCGACGCCGACCGCAGCGGGTTGATCTTCTCGACGAGGTACTCGAACGGGATGTCCTGGTGCGCGTAGGCGGCGAGGCTGGTGTCGCGTACCCGCTGGAGCAGTTCGGTGAAGGCAGGGTCGTCGGAGGTGTCGGTGCGCAGCACCACCATGTTGACGAAGAAGCCGACCAGGTCGTCGAGTTGTTCGTCGGTGCGGCCGGCCACGCCCACGCCGACCACCACATCCGTTCCGGCGCCGGACCGGGTGAGCAGCGCGGACAGCGCCGTCTGCAGCACCATGAACAGGGTCGAACCGGTCTGCCGGGCCAGCGCCATCAGCTCGGCGTGCAGTGCATCGTCGACCTGGAAGGTGCTGACGTCGCCCCGGTAACTGGCCGCCGCCGGACGTGGGCGGTCGGTGGGCAGCGTCACCTGCTCCGGCAGGCCGGCGAGCCGGTCCCGCCAGAACGTGAGCTGGCGGCCGAACTCGCTTTCGGGGTCGGTGTCGTCCCCGAGCAGTTCCCGGTGCCAGAGGCTGTAGTCGGCGTACTGCACCGGCAGCGGGGACCAGTCCGGGGTCCGGCCGGCCTCGCGCGCGGCGTACGCCGTCGCCAGGTCGCGGGCCAGCGGCCGCAGCGACCAGCCGTCGGCGACGATGTGGTGCAGGACCAGCATCAGTACCCACTCGTCGTGGCCGGCCGCGAAGAGCGAGGCCCGCAGCGGGATCTCGGCGGCCAGGTCGAACCGGTGGCGTGCCGCGTCCCTGACCTCCTCGTCGAGGTCGGTGCCGTCGGTCTCACGCACCGGGAGCTGGATCCTGACCTCGGCCATGTCCAGGATCCGCTGGTACGGCTCCCCGTCGTGCTCGCCGAAGACGGTGCGCAGCGCCTCGTGCCGGGCGATGACGTCGGCCAGCGCCATCCGCAGCGCGGGCACCTGGAGGGGGCCCGTCAGACGCAGTGTGAGCGGCATGTTGTAGGTCGGCGACGGGCCTTCCAGCTTGTGCAGGAACCACAGCCGCTGCTGGGCGAACGACAGCGGCAGCGTCTTGGGGCGCGGCAAGGGCACGAGGGCGCCCCGGGCCGGGGAGTTCGCTTCGAGGACCGCCCGTGCCAGCGCGGCCGGTGTGGAGGCCTCGAAGAGGGTGAGCAGCCTGACCTCGACGCCGAGTTCGGCGCGGACGCGGCTGATCAGCCGGGTGCCCAGCAGCGAGTGGCCGCCCAGGTCGAAGAAGCTGTCCTCGACGCCGACCCGGTCCAGTCCGAGGATTTCGGCGAAGAGCCCGCACAGGATCTCTTCCTCCGGTGTACGGGGGTCCCGTCCCCCGGAGGTCTCGAAGCCGGGTTCCGGCAGCGCCTCGTGGTCGAGCTTGCCGTTCGGCGTCAGCGGGAGCTCCGGCAGCGTCACGAGCGCGGCCGGTACCAGGTGGTCGGGCAGCAGCCGGCGGAGGTCCTCGCGTACGGACCCGGAGTCGACGCCGGGCCGCGCGGGGACCAGGTAGCCGACCAGCGCGGGCTCGCCCCGCCGATCGCCGCGGACCACCACGACGGCACGGGCGACCTCCGGATGCGCCGCCAGCGTGGCCTCGGCCTCGCCGGGTTCGACGCGGATGCCCCGGATCTGGAGTTGATGGTCGGAGCGGCCGAGGTATTCGAGTTCGCCGTCGGCGTTCCACCGGACCACATCACCGGTCCGGTACATCCGCGAACCCGGCGGACCATACGGATCGGCCACGAAGCGGGACGCCGTCAGCCCGGAACGGCCCAGATAGCCACGGGCCACACCAGCACCCGCGATGTACAGCTCACCCCGCGCACCCCGAGGGACCAGCCCCAGACCCGCATCCAGCACATGGACCCGCGTCCCCGCCAGCGGAGCACCGATCGGATGCGCACCCCCCGACAGCGGACGGCTCACCGACGCCGCCACCGTCGTCTCCGTCGGACCGTACAGATTCGTCATCCGCCGACCCACCGACCAACGACGCACCAACTCCGCCGAACACGCCTCACCACCCACCACCAGACTCCGCAACTCCGGCAGCCCGTCCGCAGCCTCGTCCGGCAACGTCGCCAGCACCGACGGCGGCACGAACGCGTGCGACACCCCCGCACCCGCCAGCAACCCGGCCAGCTCCTCACCGGCCAGCCGCTTCTCGCGGGCGACGACGAGGGCGGCGCCGGCGCCGATGGCCATCATCAGTTCGAGGACGGAGGCGTCGAAGCTCGGCGAGGCCAGGAGCAGTACCCGACTGTCGCTGTCGACGTCCGTGCGCTCCCCGGTGCCGGCGGCGAGCGCGGCCAGACCTCGATGGGTCACCACGACGCCCTTGGGCAGACCGGTGGAGCCGGAGGTGTAGATGACGTACGCCGGGTTGTCTACACCGACCGGCCGGACACGGTCCCGGTCGGCCGGGTCGTGCTCGGGCTGGTCCTCGAACGGGTCCGACCCGTCGATCACCAGCGCCGGTTCGGCGTCCCGCAGGAGATGTTCCACCCGGGCCTGCGGATAGGCCGGGTCGATCGGCAGATACGCGGCCCCTGCCTTGCCGATCCCGAGCAGGGTGGCGATCTGCGTCGCGCCGCGCGGCATCAGCACACCCACGACGTCCTCGGCGCCCGCACCCCGTCGGATCAGATGCCAGGCGACACGGTTGGCGTGCGCGTTGAGCCGCGCGTACGACCAACTGACCTCCCCCTCGACCACCGCGGTCGCGTCCGGAGTCGCCGCGACACGACGCTCGAACAGCTCGGTCAGGGTGGCCGGTCGTACCGTCGGCTCGGTGTACGCCCAGCGGGTCAGCTGGTCGCGCTCGCCGTCGAGCAGCAGGTCCACGGACCCGATCCGCTGCCCCTGGTCGCGTGCGACGGCGGCGAGGAACTTCAGCCAGCGCCCGATGAACGCCTCGATGGTCGCGGTGTCGTACAGGTCGGTGGCGTACTCGACGGCGCCTATGACACCGGCGGCAGCGCCTTCGGCGCCCTGCTGCTCGGCGAGGCTGATGAACAGGTCGACGCGGGACAGCCCGGTGCTGACGCCCTCCATACGGGTACGCAGGCCGGGCAGGCCGAAGCTGGTCTCCGGGTTGTTCTGGAAGGCCAGCAGCACCTGGAACAGCGGACTGTGCGCGGTGCTGCGCTGCGGATTGAGCTTCTCCACCAAGTGCTCGAAGGGCACGTCCTGGTGCGCGTACGCGGCCAGGGATGTGTCGCGCACCCGACGCAGCAGCTCGTCGAAGCCCGGGTTCCCCGACGTGTCCGTCCTGAGGACCAGGGTGTTGACGAAGAACCCCACCAGATCGTCGAGCGCCTCGTCGGTCCGACCGGCGATGGGGCTGCCGATGGGTACGTCGGTGCCCGCGCCCGAACGCGTCAGCACCGCGGCGAGCGCCGCGTGGAGGACCATGAACAGCGTCGCTCCGCTCCGCCGCGCCAGCCCCACCAGATCGGCGTGCAGGTCGGGGTCGATGCGGAACATGCGCACGTCGCCCGCGTAGGACGCCGTCTGCGGCCGCACCCGGTCGGCCGGCAGCGTCACCTGCTCAGGCAACCCCGCCAACTGCATTTTCCAGTAAGCGAGTTGACGTCCAAACATGCTGTCCGGGTCGGTCTCGTCACCCAGCAGCCGCTGCTGCCAGAGCGTGTAGTCCGCGTACTGCACCTGCAACGGCACCCACGACGGAGCACGCCCCACCCGACGAGCCGAGTACGCCTCGGCCAGATCCCGCGCCAGCGGCCCCAACGACCAGCCATCGGCCGCGACATGGTGCACAACCAGCAGCAGCACCCACTCATCACGGACCGTGCTGAACAGCCGCGCCATCAGCGGGATCTCACACGAGAGGTCGAACGCGTGACGGGCCGCCTCACGCAACACCCCCGGCAACTCGCCCTCGGAGACCTCCCGCACGGGCAGTACGACCTCACCGGCGTCGAGGACCCGCTGATACGGCACACCGTCCGACTCCGCGAACACCGTCCGCAACGCCTCATGACGACCCACCACATCACCCAGCGCCGCACGCAACGCCACCACATCCAACGCACCCGACAACCGCACCGCCAACGGCGAGTTGTACGTCGCCGACGGCCCCTCCAGCCGATGCAGGAACCACAACCGCCGCTGAGCCGACGACAACGGCAACAACGCAGGACGCGCCACCCGCTCCAACGCCAACTGCACCCGCCCCTGCCCCTCCCCCAGCACCACCGCCAACTCCGCCGGCGAAGGCGCCGCGAACAGGGCGCGGGGCGCCAGCTCACAGCGGAACGCCTTGCGGATGCGGATGATGAGCCGGGTGGCGAGCAGCGAGTGGCCGCCCAGATCGAAGAAGCTGTCGTCGGGTCCGACCTGCGGCACGTCGAGGACCTGAGCGAAAAGGAGGCAGAGCAGTTCCTCCTGCGGGGTCCGCGGCGCGCGGGTACGGCCGCCGGTCTGCTCGGGGTCGGGCAGTGCCCGCTCGTCGATCTTCCCGTGCGCGGTGCGGGGGATCTCGTCCAGTACGACGACGGCCGACGGCACCAGGTGCTCGGGCAGTTCGCTCTGCGACCACGCGCGCAGTTCGCCGCCGTCGAGGGTCCGGCCGGCGGCCGGTACGGCGTATGCCAGGAGCTGGAGGTCGTCCTGGGGGCCGGGGCGGACGATCACGGCGGCCTGGGCGACCGCGGTATGCCGGAGCAGCGCGGACGCCACCTCACCGGGCTCGACGCGGAAGCCCCGGATCTTGACCTGCTCGTCGGAGCGGCCGAGGTACTCCAGCTCTCCGTCGGCGTTCCAGCGGACCAGGTCGCCTGTGCGGTACATCCGGGTCCCGGCCGGACCGTACGGATCGGCGATGAACCGCGACGCCGTCAGGCCCGGACGCCGGCCGTAGCCCCGCGCCAGCCCCTCGCCCGCGATGTACAACTCACCCGGCACACCCGGCGCCACCAGCCCGAGGGACTCGTCCAGCACGTACAGGCGGGTGTTGGCGACCGGGCCGCCGATCGGCGTGGAGCCGGGCGACAGTTCCCCGCTCATCGACGCACAGACGGTCGCCTCGGTCGGACCGTAGGCGTTGACCATGCGGCGGCCGGGCGACCATCGCGCGGTCAGCTCGGGTGTGCATGCCTCGCCCGCCACCACCAGGGTGTGCAGGTCCGGGAGTTGGGTGGCGGCCTCGTCGGGCAGGGTCGCCAGCACGGTGGGCGGCAGGGTGAGGTGGGTGACGCGCTGCTCGCGCAGGACGGCGGCCAGGTCCTCGCCGGCGAGGCGGTCGGTCTCGGGCAGCACCAGGGTGGCGCCCGAGTCGAGTGACATCACGAGTTCCCAGACCGTGGCGTCGAAGCCGAGCGCAGCGAACTGCAGCACCCGGGAGCCCTCGCCGGCCCCGAGTCGCCGCTGGGTCGCCGCCATGCTCGCGAGTCCGCGGTGGGTGACGACGACGCCCTTGGGCAGGCCGGTGGAGCCGGAGGTGTAGATGACGTACGCCGGGTTGTCGACCTCGACCGGGCGGACGCGGTCCCGGTCCGCCGGGTCGTGCTCGGGCAGCCCCTCGAACGACTCCGACCCGTCGATCACCAGCGCCGGTTCGGCGTCCTCCAGCACGTATTCCACCCGTGCCCGTGGATAGGCCGGATCGATCGGCAGATACGCCGCGCCCGCCTTCCCCACCCCCAGCACGGTCGCGATCTGCCTCGCACCGCGCGGCATCAGCACACCCACGACGTCCTCGGCACCCACATCCCGCCCGATCAGATACCAGGCGACACGATTGGCGTACGCGTCGAGCCGCGCGTACGACCAGCTGACCTCCCCCTCGACCACCGCGATCGCGTCCGGAGTCGCCGCGACACGACGCTCGAACAACTCCGCCAAGGTCACCGAGCCGACATCGGCCCTCGCCGTGCCCCACTGCTCCAGCAGCCGTACCCGCTCATCGGCACCGAGCAGATCCACCTCGCTCAGCCGGGACTGCGGTGTGGTCACCATGGTCCTCAGCAGGCGTGCCCAGCGCGCCGTGAACGCCTCGATCGTGGCGCGGTCGTACAGATCGGTGGAGAACTCCACCACCCCGGTGAGACCGGCCGGACTGCCGTCGGGTGCAGCGGCCTCGACGATGTTGATGGAGAGGTCGACGCGGGAGACGCCGGTGTCGATCGAGGTGCCGGAGGCAGTGACGCCCGGCAGGTCGATGTTCTGCTCGGCGGTGTTCTGCAGTCCGAACAGGATCTGCACGAGCGGGTGATGGGCGGCGGACCGGTGCGGGTTGAGCCGTTCCACCAGGTACTCGAAGGGCATGTGCTGGTGGGCGTAGGCGGCCAGGGAGGTCTCGCGCACCCGGGTGAGCAGGTCGTTCAGCGTGGGATCGCCGGCGGTGTCGGTGCGCAGCACCAGCATGTTGACGAAGAGCCCGACCATGTCCTCCAGGCGCTCGTCGGTGCGCCCGGCAATGGGCGAGCCGACCGCGATGTCGGTTCCGGCGCCGAGACGGGTCAGCACGCCGGCCAGGCCCGTCTGAAGGATCATGAACAGGGTGGTGCCGGTTTCCCGGGCCAGGTGGACGAGTTCGGCGTGCTGTCGGGCGTCGAGGTCGAAGGTGACGGTCTCGCCGTGATAGCTGGCGACGGCGGGGCGCGGCCGGTCGGTGGGCAACGTCATCTGGTCGGGCAGTTCCGCCAGTTCTTCCAGCCAGTAGGCGACCTGGCGGCTGAAGACGCTGTCGGGGTCGTCGTCGGTGCCGAGGTGTTCGCGCTGCCAGAGCGTGTAGTCGGCGTACTGCACCGCGAGCGGCTGCCACGACGGCGCGATGCCGGCCCGGCGGTCGGTGTAGGCGGCCGTCAGGTCGGACACGAGGACCTGCAGCGACCAGCCGTCGGCGACGACGTGGTGCAGGACCAGCATCAGCGTCCACTCGCCGGGCCCGGTCGCGAACAGCCATGCCCGCAGCGGGATCTCACGGGCCAGGTCGAACTCGTACCGCGCCGCCTCGCGCAGCGCCTCCGGCAGTTCGGCCTCGGTGCTCTCCCGGATCTCCAGCTCGGGAACGGCCTCGGCCACGTCCAGGATCCGCTGGCAGGGGGTGGCACCCCGCTCGGCGAAGACGGTGCGCAGTGCCTCGTGCCGGGCGACGACGTCGGCCAGCGCCGTCCGCAGCGCCGGTACGTCCAGGTCACCGGAGAGCCGTATGGCCAGCGGGGAGTTGTAGGTCGCCGAGGGGCCTTCCAGTTTGTGCAGGAACCACAGGCGCTGCTGGGCGAACGACAGCGGCAGGACCTCGGGGCGGGGCAACGGCCGCAGTCGGGCCGGGACGGGGCCGCCCTCCACCAGCCGGTCGGCGAGTCGCCGGGGGGTCGGGGCGTTGAAGAAGGTCCGCATCGACACATCGACGCCGAGCGCGCCGCGTATCCGCGAGATCAGCCGACCGGCGAGGAGGGAGTGGCCGCCGAGGTCGAAGAAGTTGTCCTCGGCGCCGATTCGTGTGGTCCCGAGGACGTCGGCGAACACCGACCGCAGGATCTCCTCCTGCGGTGTGCCCGGCGATCGGTGGTCCGCGCCCGTGGTGACGAGGTGCGGCGTGGGAAGCGCGTTGCGGTCCAGTTTGCCGTTCGGTGTCAGCGGGAACTCGTCGAGCGCGACGACCGCGGCCGGTACCAGATGGTCGGGCAGTTCGCGGCGCAGTTCCTCGCGCAGCCGGGTGGCGTCGGCCGGTTCCTCGCCGCCCGTGACATACGCGTACAGCGTCTGGAAGCCGTGCTGATCGGGCCGGGCGACCACGACGGCCCGTGAGACGCCGGGCTGTCGCAGCAGCGTGGCCTCGATCTCGCCGGGCTCGACGCGGATGCCCCGGATCTTGACCTGGTCGTCGGAGCGGCCGAGGTATTCGAGTTCGCCGTCGGCGTTCCACCGGACCACATCACCGGTCCGGTACATCCGCGAACCCGGCGGACCATACGGATCGGCGACGAAACGGGACGACGTCAGCCCGGAACGGCCCAGATAACCACGGGCCACACCAGCACCCGCGATGTACAGCTCACCCCGCGCACCCCGAGGGACCAGCCCCAGACCCGCATCCAGCACATGGACCCGCGTCCCCGCCAGCGGAGCACCGATCGGATGCGCGCCCCCCGACAGCGGACGGCTCACCGACGCCGCCACCGTCGTCTCCGTCGGACCGTACAGATTCGTCATCCGCCGACCCACCGACCAGCGACGCACCAACTCCGCCGAACACGCCTCACCACCCACCACCAGACTCCGCAACTCCGGCAGCCCGTCCGCAGCCTCGTCCGGCAACGTCGCCAGCACCGACGGCGGCACGAACGCGTGCGACACCCCCGCACCCGCCAACAGTTCCGCCAGCTCCTCACCCGACAGCCGACCGGTTTCGGGCATCACCAGGACGGCGCCCACGTGGAACGCGGTGAGGAACTCGAAGACGGAGACGTCGAAGCTCGGCGAGGTGAGCTGGAGCACACGGCTGTTCCGGTCGATGTCCGCCCGCTCACCACCGCTGACTGCCAGCGCGGCCAGGCCGCTGTGGGTGACGACCGTGCCCTTGGGCCGGCCCGTGGACCCGGAGGTGTAGATGACGTAGGCCGGGTGCTCGACCCGCAGGGCGGTCCGCCGGTCGGCGTCGGTCGGGTCGGTCGTCGGCAGGTCCCGCAGCGCGGAGGCGACGGCCGGATCGTCGATCGTGATCGTGTCGATCCCGGTGGCGGCCGTCGTGATCGCGTCGATCCCGGCGACCGTGTCCGCGTGGGCGGTGTCGGTGAGCAGGACCTTGGGCCCCGCGTCCGCCATGAGGTAGCCGACGCGTTCCGCCGGATAGGCCGGGTCGATCGGCAGGAACGCGGCGCCTGCCTTGCCGATCCCGAGCAGGGTGGCGATCTGCGTCGCGCTGCGCGGCATCAGCACACCCACGACGTCCTCGGCGCCCACTCCCCGTCCGATCAGATACCGGGCGACACGGTTGGCGTGTGCGTTGAGCTGCGCGTACGACCAGGTGAGGTCCCCTTCGACGACCGCCGGCGCGTCCGGGGTCGCGGTGGCCGTGGCTTCGAAGATCGCCGGCCAGACCCGCTGCCCGGGGGCCTCGGCGTCGCGTCCGGACAGGGCGAGGACCGTCGCGTTCTCCTCGTCGGAGAGCAGGTCGAAGGCGTTGATACGGCGACCCGGGTCCTCGACTGCCGCCCGCAGCATCCGTACGAGGCGCGAGGTGAACGCCTCGATGGTCGCGGCGTCGTACAGGTCGGTGGCGTACTCGACGGCGCCCCGGATGCCCTGCGGTGAGCCGTCGTCGCCGAAGGTCTCGGTGATGTTGAGGGTGAGGTCGACGCGGGACACACCGGTGACGATCTCGTCGGGTTCGGCGCGCAGGCCGGGCAGGTCGAAGCTGGTCTCCGGGTTGTTCTGGAAGGCCAGCAGCACCTGGAACAGCGGACTGTGCGCGGTGCTGCGCTGCGGATTGAGCTTCTCCACCAGGAACTCGAAGGGCACGTCCTGATGCGCGTACGCGGCCAGCGAGGTCTCCCGCACCTGTCGCAGCAGCTCGTCGAAGCCCGGGTTCCCCGACGTGTCCGTCCTGAGGACCAGGGTGTTGACGAAGAACCCCACCAGATCATCGAGCGCCTCGTCGGTCCGACCGGCGATGGGGCTGCCGATGGGTATATCGGTGCCCGCGCCCGAACGCGTCAGCACCGCGGCGAGCGCCGCCTGGAGGACCATGAACAGCGTCGCTCCGCTCCGCCGCGCCAGCCCCACCAGATCGGCGTGCAGGTCGGGCTCGACACGGAACATGCACACATCACCCGCATAGGACGCCGTCTGCGGCCGCACCCGGTCGGCCGGCAACGACACCTGCTCCGGCAACCCCGCCAACTGCATTTTCCAGTAAGCGAGTTGACGTCCAAACATGCTGTCCGGGTCGGTCTCGTCACCCAGCAGCCGCTGCTGCCAGAGCGTGTAGTCCGCGTACTGCACCTGCAACGGCACCCACGACGGAGCACGCCCCGCCGCGCGCTCCTCGTACGCCGTCGTCAGGTCACGGGCCAGCGGGCCCAGCGACCAGCCGTCGGCGGCGATGTGATGCACGACCAGCAACAGCACCCAGGCGTCCTGGCCGGTGGTGAACAGCTCCGCCTTCAGCGGGATCTCACGTGAGAGGTCGAACGCATGACGGGCCGCCTCCCGCAACACCCCCGGCAACTCGCCCTCGGAGACCTCCCGCACGGGCAGTACGACCTCACCGGCGTCGAGGACCCGCTGATACGGCACACCGTCCGACTCCGCGAACACCGTCCGCAACGCCTCATGACGACCCACCACATCACCCAGCGCCGCACGCAACGCCACCACGTCCAACGCACCCGACAACCGCACCGCCAACGGCGAGTTGTACGTCGCCGACGGCCCCTCCAGCCGATGCAGGAACCACAACCGCCGCTGAGCCGACGACAACGGCAACAACGCAGGACGCGCCACCCGCTCCAACGCCAACTGCACCCGGCCCAGCCCCTCCCCCAGCACCACCGCCAACTCCGCCGGCGAAGGCGCCGCGAAGATCTGGCGCAGGAGGACCTCGACGCCCAGTACCGCGCGGACCCGGCTGGTCAGCCGGGTGGCGAGCAGGGAGTGACCGCCGAGGTCGAAGAAGCTGTCGTCGACGCCGACCCGTTCCAGCCCCAGGATGTCGGCGTACAGCTCGCACAGGATCTGCTCCTGCGGAGTGCGTGGCCGTCGGCCGTCCGAGACCATGACCTCGGGGTCCGGGAGCGCTCGGCGGTCGATCTTTCCGTTCGGGGTGACCGGGATCCGCTCGATCGGGGTGATCGTCGCCGGAACCATATGGTCCGGCAGCAGTCCCTTGAGGGTCGAGCGGAGTTCGGAGACCAGTTCGCCGACCGTACGGGCCACCGCGGGCACGTTGGCCTGCGCGACGGCCTCGGCGGGGCGGTACACATCGGCCAGCGGCTCCGCCTCGGCGGCGTCCGTCAGCACGACGTCGTAGGTGTTCCAGCGCTGCGACGACCAGGTCGGCACCGCCCGCATTCCGTGTGCCGCCGCCCATTGCCGCACCGTCTCGGGCTCCAGGTCGGGCCCCGCCGGGGGCGGGACCGCGTCCGCGCCGTCCAGCGCCCGTATCGCGGCCACGCCGTCGGCCAGACGGGGGTTCGGGATGTGCGTCACCCGCGCCGGGCCGGTCAGCTGGTCCAGGTCGGTGATGTCCCGGCCCCAGACGAGGACGGGCAGTTCCCCGAGCCGCCGCGCGGGGGCGGTGTGCAGGACGACCTCGTAGCGGTAGCCGGACAGTTCGGTCGACGCCCCACCCGCCTTGAGCGACACCTCGACACCGGAGAGGGCCGGGTGTTCGAAGGAGGTGAAGAACTCCGGGGCCAGCAGCAGTTCCTTCTCCACCGCCATCGCGCGCTCGACCGCCGCGCGCGCCCCCGGGGTGCCGCGGAAGGTGTGCACGGCCGTCTGGAACGCGCGGAGCAGGCCGTAGTGCCGGACGTCGCCGACGATCACCCGGCCGCCGGGGGCGAGCAGATCCATGACCCGTGTCAGCACATCGCGCAGATAGTCGGCGCTCGGGAAGTACTGCACCACCGAGTTGATGACGACGGTGTCGAAGCGGCGGTGGGGCAGTCCGGAGAGGTCGTGTGCCGGCCGGCAGGACAACCGCACGTGGCCCCAGCCGCGTTGGCGGGCGAAGTCGCTCAGGCGGTCGATGGAGACCTGCGAGAGGTCGGTGCCCCAGTACTCGTCGACCTCGTCCGCCAGCGGGGTCATCAGCAGACCGGAGCCCGAGCCGATCTCCAGGACCCGGCCGGGGCGGAACCGCAGCACCGCGTCCACGGCGGCGCGCTGCCAGGCCCGCATCTCCTCGACGGGGATGGGGCCGCCGGTGAACGAGCTGTTCCAGCCCACGAAGTCATGGCCCGCGTCACCGGAGAAGCCGGTGTAGACCTGGTCGTAGAGGTCGTTCCACTCGGAGAGCTGGTCGTCGAAGCCCTCGGTCGTCGCCTCGGCGGCCAGCACGGTGTACGCGGCCAGGGAGACGGCTCCCGAACGATCCCGGCGCGGCACCACCACCGCCCGCTCGACCGACGGTTGGCTCGCGAGGACGCGCTCGATCTCGCCGGGTTCGACGCGGAAGCCCCGGACCTTCACCTGCTCGTCGGAGCGTCCCAGGTACTCCAGTTCGCCGTCGGCGTTCCAGCGGACGACGTCGCCGGTCCGGTACATCCGCGCACCGGGGGCGCCGAACGGGTTCGCGACGAACCGTGACGCCGTCAGGCCGCTGCGGCCGAGATAGCCCCTGGCCAGGCCCGCGCCGCCGATGTACAGCTCGCCCGGCACGCCGGGGGCGGCGGGGCGAAGGGTCTCGTCCAGGACGTGCAGCTCGGCGTCGAACACCGGCCTGCCGATCGGTGCGCGTGCCTCGGTGAGCGGGAAGGTGTGCGAGGCGGCGATGGTGCACTCGGTCGGGCCGTACGCGTTCACGAACTCACGCCCCGGCAGCCACAGTTCTACGAGTTCGGGCGGGCAGGCCTCCGCGCCGACGCTGAGCATGCGGAACTCGGGCAGGCGGTCGGCCGTCTCCGGTGCCAGGGTGCTCAGCGCGGACGGCGGGATGTGCGCGTGGGTGATGCGATGCTCGGCGAGTGCCTGGGCGAGTTCGTCGCCGGCCAGACGGTGCTGACTGGCGATCACCAGCCGGGCGCCGGAGCTGAACGCCCACACCATCTCCAGGACGGAGGCGTCCACGCTGGGCGACGACAGCTGCAGTACGCGGCTGTCCCGGTCCGCCGCGCAGCGCTGCCGCAGGGTTTCGGCGAAGGCGGCGAGGCCGCGGTGGGTCACCACGACACCCTTGGGGCGGCCCGTCGAACCGGAGGTGTAGATGAGGTACGCCGGGTTGTCGACGTCCACCGGCCGGACGCGATCGTGGTCGGTGGGGTTGTCGTCCCGGCCCGGCCGCCCGCTCAGGAACCCGTCCTCGTCGACCCTGACCAGTTCACAGGTCAGGTCGGAGGGCAGGTCCTCGACCCCGGCGCGGGAGGTCAGCACCAGCCGGGGCGCCGAGTCGGTGATCACATGCCGGTTGCGGCCGGCGGGGAAGACGAGGTCCACCGGTACGTACGCCGCACCGGCCTTGAGCACTCCGAGGAGCGCGGCGACCAGGCGGGCGGAGCGCGGCAGCGCGATGCCGACCAGGTCCTCCGGGCCGATGCCCCGGTCGATGAGCCGGCCGGCGATGTGGTTGGCGTGCCGGTTCAGCTCTCCGTAGGTCCAGATGTCGGCGCCGTCGCTCACCGCGACGGCGTCGGGGGTGGCCGCCGTCTGCCGTTCGAACAGCTCGCTGAAGGTCAGCGGCTCGACGTCCCGCTCGGAGCGGCGCCATCCGGCCAGCCGGGACTGGTCGTCGGGGGTGGTGACGTCCAGGGTGTCGATCCGGCGGCCGGGGTCCGCCACGACCTGGCGGATCAGCTGGGTCCAGCGCGCGACGACGGCCTGTACCGTCGGCCGGTCGTAGAGGTCGGCGGCGTACTCCACCGTGCCGCTGATGCCGGCCGGGGTCCCGTCGGGTGTCGTGCTCTCCGTGACGCTCAGCGAGAGGTCGAAGCGGGCGGTGCCGGTCGGTACGGTCTCGGCGCGTACCCGGAGTCCGGGCAGGTCGAACGGGACGGAGGTGTTGTTCTGCAGGACCAGCGCGACCTGGAACAGCGACTGGCGCCCGGCGCTGCGGTGCGGGTTGAGGCTCTCGACCAGCTGCTCGAACGGGATGTCCTGGTGGCTGTACGCCGCGAGGCTGGTGTCGCGGACCCGGTCGAGCAGATCCGCGAACCTCGGGGAGCCGGACGTGTCGGTGCGCAGCACCAGCATGTTGACGAAGAGTCCGACGAGGTCGTCGAGGGCGGGCTCGGACCGGCCGGCGACACCGGCGCCGATGGCGATGTCGGTGCCCGCGCCGAGCCGGGTCAGCAGGGCCGCGAGGGCCGCCTGCAGAACCATGTAGACGGTGGCGCCGTTGCTCCGGGCGAGTTCGGTGACGGCGGCGTGCAGTTCGGCGTCCAGGGTGATCGGGACGACGCCGCCCCGGAAGGTCGCCACGGCGGGCCGGGGCCGGTCGCCGTGCACGGTGATCTCGTCGGGCAGGTCGGCGAGTTGGTCGCGCCAGTACCTCAACTGCTCGTTCAGGGGACCGGCCGGGTCGTTCTCGTCGCCGAGCAGCGCGCGCTGCCAGAGCGTGTAGTCGGCGTACTGGACCGGGAGCGGCAGCCACTGCGGGGCCGTGTCGTCGCGTCGCGCGGAGTAGGCGGTGACCAGGTCGCGGGCCAGCGGCGCGCCGGACCAGCCGTCGCCGGCGATGTGGTGGATGACGAGCATCAGCACGGACTCGTCGGGGCCGAGGACGAGCAGTTCGGCCCGGACGGGGAGCTGCCGCGCCAGGTCGAACCCGTACCGCGCGGACCGGCGCAGTTCCTCGTCCAGGTCCGCCGCGTCGATCCGGCGGACGGGCAGGTCCGGGCGTACCTCGTCAGGGTCGACGATCCGCTGGTACGGCTGTCCGTCGGTCTCGGGGAACAGGGTACGCAGCGGTTCGTGGCGGCGGACGACGTCGGCCAGGGCCTCGGCGAGTGCGGTGCTGTCGACGGTGCCGGTCAGGTGGAGCGCGAGCGGCATGTTGTAGGTCGCCGACGGGCCCTCGAGCCGGTGCAGGAACCACAGGCGCGACTGTGCGAAGGACAGCGGGATCCGCTCGGGCCGCGGCAGCGGGGTCAGTTCCGGGCGGGCCGGGCCGGCCTCCTGCCGCTGGAGGTGCGCGGCGAGGCCCGCCGGGGTCGGCCTCTCGAAGAAGTCCCGCATGTCGACGTGGAGGCCGAGGGCGCCCCGGATCCGGCCGATGAGCCGGCCGGCGAGCAGGGAGTGTCCGCCCAGGTCGAAGAAGTCGTCGTCGAAACCGATCTGCGGCAGTTCGAGGATCTCGGCGAACAGCGTCCTGAGCATGTCCTCCAGCGGGCTGCGCGCGGTCCGCTCCAGCCCGGCCGGGGTGTACCGGGGGTCGGGGAGGGCATCGCGGTCGACCTTGCCGTTCGGGGTCAGCGGCAGGCTGTCGAGGGGCACGACGCTCGCCGGGACGAGCGACGGCGGCAGTGTGGCGCGCAGTTCGTCGCGCAGCTGCGCCGCGTCCGTCGAGGTGGCGGGGGACGGCACCACGTAGGCGATGAGGCGCAGTTCGCCGCGGGTGTCGGCGCGTACGGCGACGGCCGCGTCCACGATGTCGGCCCGCCGCCGCAGCACCGCTTCGAGCTCGCCGGGCTCGACCCGGGCGCCACGGATCTTGACCTGGTCGTCGGCGCGGCGCAGGAACTCCAGCCGGCCGTCCGGGTGGCGCACGCCGACATCGCCGGTGCGGTACATGCGCGCGCCGGGGGGCCCGTAGGGGTCGGCGAGGAAGCGGGAGGCGGTCAGGCCGGGGCGGCGCAGATATCCGCGTGCCACGTTGGCGCCCGCGACATACAGTTCGCCCGGCTGTCCCGGGCCGACGGGTGCGAGCGTGTCGTCCAGGACGTGGACGCGGGTGTGCTCGATGGGGGTGCCGATCGGGGCGTCGGTGCCGGTCAGCGGTGCGGTGAGGGTGGCGGCGACGGTGGTCTCGGTGGCGCCGTAGCCGTTGATCAGCCGTCGGCCCGTCGACCAGCGGCGGACCAGCTCGGGCGGGCAGGTCTCGCCGCCGATGTGCACGGTGGTCAGGCCGGGCAACCGGTTCTCGGCGTCCGGCGGCAGTGAGGCCAGCACGGGCACCGGGAGAGTGACGCAGGTGATCCGCTCCTCGCGAAGCACCCGGAGCAGGTCGTCGCCGACGAGTTGCCCGGCGCGGGGGACGACCAGGGTGCCGCCGGTGGCCACGGCGGTGAGCAACTCCCAGATCGCCACGTCGAAGCCTGGCGACGCCAGTTGCAGAACGCGCGGGGTGTCGCCGGGGGCGTACTGGCCGGTGACGGTACGGGCGAGGTTGACGGCGCTGCCGTGGCTGACGCCGACGCCCTTCGGGGTGCCGGTGGAGCCGGAGGTGTAGATGACGTACGCCAGATGGTCCGCGGTGAGCGCATGGGCCCGGTCGGCGTCCTCGGGGTTGTCCTCGGGGTGCGCGGCCCAGGCGGCGGCGACGGACGGGGCGCCGATGTCGACGGCTCCGGGGAAGCCCATGCCCGTGCCGTCGGTCAGGACCAGGCTCGGCGCGGCGTCGCCCAGCAGGTACCCGATGCGCTCCGCAGGCAGGACCGGGTCGAGCGGCAGATAGACGGCGCCCGCCTTGAGGGTGCCGAGCAGCGCGGCGACCTGGTCGAGACCGTGAGGGAGGGCGACGCCCACCGTCCGCTCGGGCCCGACGCCCTGCCCGATCAGCCACCACGCGACGCGGTTGGCGGCCGTGTTCAGCTCCCGGTACGACCACGAGCGGCTGCCGTCGGTGATCGCCGGCGCATCGGGGTGCGCCTCGACCATCGACTCGTACAACCGGACGATTGTGTGCCGCGCGCCGGGCAGTTGAGTCGCGGCCGCTACATCAGCAGAGCTCATGCTCACT
Source organism: Streptomyces sp. NPDC086080 (assembly GCF_044540255.1). Classification (NCBI taxonomy): domain Bacteria; kingdom Bacillati; phylum Actinomycetota; class Actinomycetes; order Kitasatosporales; family Streptomycetaceae; genus Streptomyces; species Streptomyces sp. NPDC086080. Next base: position 33,073 of record NZ_JBITRU010000035.1, on the reverse strand, counting down.
TCCATCGGATCGTCGGGGCGGCGGATCATGCGCGAAGAGCGTCGTGCTCGTGGAGGGACGTGCTCGGGGGCCGTCGTGCTCGGGGATCGATGTGCTCAGGGAGCGTCGAACCGGCCGCGGTGGATCCGAAGCGGGGTGTGGTCGCGGCCGACGAGGTGGCCGGGGCGCGGTGCGCCGACCGGGGACGGCGCGGCCGACACCGGGTTGTAGGTGAGGATCAGCAGACGCCGGGCGAACGGGGAGACATTGGTCCCGGAGCCGTGGACGATCTGCGGGCTGAACAGCAGGACGCCGCCCCGCGCTCCCTTCGGGCCGACCATCTCGTGCTGTTTGACCAGATCGGCGAGCTCGGCGGGGCGCAGGGAGTACTCGTCCGGGTCGATGTGGCCGGTGCCGTGGCCTCGCGCGGACGCGCCGCGTTCCAGTGTGCCCAGCCGGTGCGAGCCGCGCAGGAAGATCACCGGGCCGTTGAACTCGGTGACGTCATCGAGGAAGAGCGCGACGTTGACCTGTGAGGCGGCCCGCATGTTGTCGACGTCGCGCCAGACGATGTAGTCCTGGTGCCACGCCCACTCCTCGCCGCCGAAGGCCTGCTTGGAGTTGACCTTCATCTGGTGGACGTAGAGGTCGTCGCCGGCGATCTGCCGGGCCGGGCCGAGCAGTCGCTCGGTGCGCACCAGCCGCTCGAAGACCGGGTGGCGGGTGTGCGAGGCGTAGATCGACCGGGGGGTCACGCCGTCGTTCTCGGTGATCAGCCGTGGGCCGGGGTCGCGCTGGTCCTCGGCCAGCGCGACGCACAGGTTGTCGATCTCATCGCCGGAGAACGTGTTCTCCAACAGCACGAATCCGTCGTTGTGGTAGCTCGCGAGTTGTTCCTCGGTCAGTGTCATGGCTTTCTCCGCGTGGACCTGGTCGGCAGGACGTGACGTGGTGACCGACGATCGCGTCAGGTGCGGCGCCCCGTGGTGTCCCGTGGTGTCCCGTGGTGTCGGATCAGTGATGGCGGAAGGCGACGCGCAGGGAACGCGGACCGGCGACCCCGGGCGTGTCGTAGTAGTCCACGGGCGTGCCCGTCACCTCGAACCGGCTGAAGCGGTCGAGCATCGCCTCCAGCGCGATGCCCAGTTCGAGGCGGGCCAGCGGGGCGCCCAGGCAGTAGTGGATGCCGTGGCCGAACCCCAGATGTCTGCGGGCGTCACGGTGGATGTCGAACCGGTCGGCATCGGTGAAATGCTCTTCGTCGCGGTTGCCGGAGATGAACGACAGCGACACGAACTGGCCCGCCGAGAGCCGCTCGGTGCCGACCGTGACCGGGCGGGTGGTGACCCGCATAGTGCTGACGATCACCGGCCGGTAGCGCAGGGTCTCCTCGATGGCTCCCGGGATCAGCGCCCGGTCGGCGCATATCCCGGCCGTCGCGTCGGGGTGCTCGTCGAGGGTCAGGACGATGTTCGCCAGCAGCAGCGTGGTCGTCACATGGCCGGCGAGCAGCAGGAGGTTGGCGAAGTTCACCACCTCCTCCTCGGTGAGCCGCGCCCCGTCGACCTCGGCCCGGGTGAGATGGCTGATCAGATCGTCCCGGGGGTCGGCCCGGCGCCGCCGGCAGTGGACCCTCAGGTGGTCCAGCAGTTCCTTCTGGGTGCCGGTGACACGACTGCGGACCGCCTCGTTTGTGAGGTCGCCCTTGTCGAAGGAGAGCAGGCGCTGTGCCCAGTCGCGGAACAGCTCCCCCTCCTCCTCCGGCAGACCGAGCAGCTCGGCGATCACCAGGACGGGCAGCGGATCGGAGAGGTCGGCGACGACGTCCATCTCGCCTCGGTCGGCGACGGTGTCGAGCAGGCGCTCCGTGATGGCGGCGATCCTGGGCCGCAGTCCCGCGACCGCGCGTGCCGTGAACGAGCGGCTGACCACATCACGCACCAGGCGGTGCCGGGGCGGATCCATCGCCGTCAGATTGCCCGCGGTGAGATCGCCGGTGCCCATCTCCCCGGGCAGATACCGCCACAGCTCCGACGAGAAGGTGGCCGGGTCGGCGGCGGCCCGTGTGATGTCGGCGTGCCGGTAGAGCGTCCACACCCCGGTGAGGGGATCGCGGTGCACCGGGTGGTGCTGCCGCATGTCCCGCAGCCAGCGGTGCAGGGAGCGTCCTCCGTCGACCGAGTACGCCGGAGCCGTCATGATGCCGATTCACCGCACAGACGCACATGCACAGGCACCGATGCACCGCGTACACGTACACGTACACGTGCCGAAGATCCGTCCACGTTCACACCGCCCCCCGTCGCGCATTCGGAAGATCTTCGGCAATCCTTCGCGACGACGGTCGCCCACCGCACCAGGGGAGCACCCCAGAAGAACCCCAGGATGAGCCGGTGCCCACGCTGCGTAGTCCAGGGTTGTGGCCTACGGGCCCTGGCGCGGAGGGTGGGGGCAGCGAGCGCATTCGGTGCATACGGAGGGCATCCGTGAGTGGTCAGCCTGTCAGCGATCAGCAGCAGTCGCCCGGCGTACACGCACCGCCGCCCAACGTCCTCACCGACCCGCATGCCGTGTACACGCAGATGAGGGAGCAGGCGGCCGCCTGTCCCATGCGCTCGCTCGACGGGTCGTTGATGTGGGTGGTCGGACGCCACGAGGGCGTACGGTCGGTGCTCGCCGATCCCCGGTTCGCGAACGACCCGGCGTCGGCGGGTGCGCCGCTCATGCAGGTCAACGCGATGCGGAACCTCGGTCTCGCCGAGGATCTGATCCCATATCTCGCGGACACCCTCCTCGACAGCGACGGGGCGGCCCACAGCCGGTTGCGGCGGCTGGTGGCGCCCGCGTTCACCGCGCGGCGGATCCTCGCCCTGCGTCCGCGTATCGAGCGTCTCACGGACGATCTCCTGGACGAGATGGCGGAACACGCCGAGGACGATGTTGTCGACTTCCTCAGCCGGTTCGCCTATCCGCTGCCCATCACGGTGATCTGCGAACTCGTCGGCGTACCGATGGCCGACCGGCCCGCCTGGCTGCGCTGGACCCACGCGCTGTCGTTCGAGCAGGAGAGACTGGGCGAGACGCTCGGACCGCTCGTGGACTACACCCGGTCGCTGGTCGAACACCGCCGAGCCCGGCCGGCGGACGATCTGATCAGCGAACTGATCCGGGCTCAGGACGGCGACCGTCTCACCGACCGGGAACTGGTCACGATGGTGCTCAGCCTGGTCATCGCGGGGCACGACACCACGGCCAACTTCCTCGCCAACAGCGTCTGGGCGCTGCTGACCCACCCCGACCAGCTGGCGCTGGTCCACGCCGACCCGGAGCTGATCCCGCAGGCGGTGCACGAGTTGCTGCGCTGGTGCGGGCCCGTCCTGGTGTCACGGCTGCGGTACGTCACCGAGGACGCCGACCTCGGCTGGGCGTCGTTCCAGGCCGGGGACGCGGTGATGGCCGCGCTCAGCGGCGCCAACCACGACCCCCGGGAGTTCCCGCACCCGGAGCGCCTGGACATCACCCGCCGGAATCGCACCCGCGGAGAGGCCCATGTGTCGTTCGGCGCCGGCCCGCACTACTGCCTCGGCGCCGGCCTGGCCCGCCACCAGGCCGAGATCGCCCTGGCCCGACTGCTCGCCCGCTGGCCCTCCCTGTCACTGGCCGCAAGCCCCGAGACCCTGAACTGGCAGCCGGTATCAGGCATGCGCAAACTGCAACGCCTGCCGCTGCGGCTGAACGGGCACCGGGTCGCCGACGACGCCCCGCCCACCACCGCCGGCCCCGGACCCGGCGAAAGGTCCACCTGACAACGGGGGCGGCCGCGGGCGCCGCCGCGGCCGGACGGCCACCACACGGCTGACGGTGTCCCGCCTGCCACAGCCGGCCCCCGGGCCTCGGCCCGACGACACGCCCGCCTCACGACGGGGGCGACGGCGGGCGCCACCGGCACTGAACAGGAGCCACGCGGCAGTCTCCCGCCCGCCGCATCCACCAGCCCGGCGGCACGTCGAACTGACGACGGGGCAGTGCGGGCCGGGGCTCCGCCACCGGCGGCCGGACGCCACGACCGGCGGGACGGACGCCCCTGCCGGTGGTAAGGGCACCGCCGCGCGCCGGACGGCCTGACGCGCCACCAGCCACACATCCGCACGATGCCCGGGCGCAGCCGGAGCTGTCGCTGACGTCGTGCGGGCTCAGGTGTCGTCGGGCTCGGTGCCGGTCTCGCCCTCGCTGCGGGACAGTCCTCCGGACACGGGGCGGGTCGTGTCGAGGCCGCGGGCGTGCCAGCGTTCGCTCTCGACGGGGTCGAGGTGGCGGGTGGCCCAGTCGTCGAGGTCGTGGGCGTAGGCCTCCGGGGCGTAGGCGGCCTGGGGGATGGTCAGTTCCGGGAGGTCCTCGCCGGGGTCCTGGCGCAGGGGGTGGGTCAGGCCGGCCTGCCAGCGCTGTTCCTGCGGGAGCCATCGCTCGGTGACGGACTCGGTGCGAAGGCCCATCGCGATCGCGATGCCGGTCCAGTCGGTGCCGTTCTCCCGTGCGTGCAGGACGGCGGCCTCCACCAGCCTGTCGACGTACGAGCGCACCCGGAGCGCCTGGAGCAGCAATTCCTGCGGGGTGTGCCGGTCGTCGTCCAGGGTGGGAACCAGACGGATCGCCTCGTCGACGGTGTCGCGGGCCCGGTCGGCGAGGACCAGACGGGCCAATGCGGCGGTCGTATAAGGGTTCGCTGGCCTATCGGACATGGACGGCTCCGGATACGGCGTGGGGCGGCATCGGGCGAGTCTAGTCCCGGGCCCGGTCGCGGTCGTCCGCCGCGCAGTCCGCCGTGACCGCCCGGCAGACCCCGGCCGGGTCCTCGTGCGGGAAGAAGTGGCCGCCGTCGAAGACGCGTATCCGGGCCTCCGGGGCCAGTTCCCGCCATCCCTCCAGGGACTCGACCGGGACGTCGTGGTCGGCCGCCGCCCCGTACACCGAGACCGGCGACTTCAACGGGCGGGTGAAGTCCGGTGTGTACCGTTCGATCAGATCCAGGTCGGTGCGGAGCCCGGCCAGGAGTTGCGGGCCGAAGTCGGGGTCGGCCAGGAGGCTTTCGTCCGTGCCGCCGAGCCGTCGGACGTAGGAGGTCATCTGCTCGTCGGACGCCGCGAGCACATCGGGTGGAAAGGTCCGCCGGGAGCCGGGGGGCGCGGCGGCGCACAGCACCGTACGCTCCGGGAGCGGCCCGGCCGACTCCTCCAGCAGACGCAGCGTCTCGGCGGCGATCAGCGCGCCGAGGCTGTGGCCCAACAGGATCCATGGCTGCGGCAGTTCGCTTACCGCGCCGGCGAGGGCGGCGGCGCGGGACTCGATACGGGCGCGGCGTTCCGACCCGTCGGGCCGGTCCCAGTGGACGGCCCGGACGGCGAAACCGCGCGGGCCGAACACGCGGTGCCAGGAGTGGAAGGCCACGGCGCTGCCCCCGGCGTGCGGCACGCACACCAGTGTCCGGTCCGCCCGCCACCGCTCCGCGCCGCCCATCGTGACGAGTGCCGCCTGCTCGACGCTCATCGGCCGGCCTCCTCGGGGGCGTCGTACATCACGGCCGGCTGCCCCGTGTGCTCCGCCCGGTAGGCGTGGACCTCGTACATCTCGGTGCCGCGCAGTGCGGGGTCCTGCCGTACCCGCAGTGAGAAGCCCACGTCCCGCAGCAGCTCACTCAGCCGCGCGAGCCGGTCGCCCTCGTCGTGGACCTCCGCGACGACGGCGCCGATGCGCGGCCAGTCGGCGGCGTCGACCCCGCGCAGGACGTCGAGTTCCGCGCGTTCGACATCGACCTTGAGCAGTGCGACGGATCGTAGGTCGTGCTCGCGCATGAGGTCGGAGACGGTGGTGACCGGGACCTGGATGCTCCGGCCCTCGTGCAGTCCCTCGATCATCATGTCGACGGCCTCCTCGTCCAGACCGCCGTGGCGCAGGAAGGTCCTGGTGAGGGCGTCGTCGGCCGCCCGGTCGGCGTACAGGCCGGAGTTGCCGGGGGCAGCCGGGTAGTAGGTGAAGTCCTGGACGCCGGGTGCGGCTCCCACAGCGGTGCGCACCGGGATCGCTCCCGGGACATGGCGGGTGAGGTTGTCCCGCAGACAGGCGAAGACGTCCGGTACGGGTTCCGCGGCGACGATCCGCAGTGTGCGCCGCGCGTCGGCGAACGCGATCGACACCAGCCCGATGTTGGCGCCGATGTCGAGGACGGTGTCGTGGGGGCGCAACGCGCGTGCGGCGATCCCATACAGGCCGTCGCCCGTGGCCTCCCGCCAGATGAGCAGTGCCTCCGCGGGGCTGGTGCACGAGACACGTCGGCCGTCCGGGAGGCTCACCTCCCGCCGGGTCGCGCCGGGTACGTCGTGCGCGGTCCGTTCCTCGCTCATGGTCGCTTCCTTCGGCTCGCGCGGTGGGTCAGGCGGCGACGAGTCGCACGGGCAGGGCGTCGTAGCCCCAGATCAGGATCGACCGCGTCCGCCGGGGCGGACCGGTCAACTCGGCGTCGCGGACCCGCCGCAGCAGTTCCTCGAACAGGACGGTGAGTTCCCGGGTGGCGAGTGCCGCGCCGAGGCAGTAGTGGGGCCCGGCCGCGAAGGCGAGGTGGGGGTTGGGCCGCCGGGTGACGTCGAACCGGTCGGGGGCCTCGAACACGGTGTCGTCGCGGTTGCCGGCCGCCAGCCACAGCGCGACCTGGTCACCGGGGGCCAGCGCGTGGCCGGCGATCTCGACCGGGGCGGTGGCGGTGCGCAGCACATGCATCGCGGGGCTGGTGAACCGCAGGATCTCCTGCACGGCGGTCGGCAGCAGATCCGGATCCGCGCGCAGCGACGTCCACTGTGCCGGATGGCGAGTCAACGCCAGCAGTCCGCCGACGCTCGCGTGCCGGGTGGTCTCGTTGCCCCCGGAGACGAGCCCGTCGCAGTTGAGGAAGATCTCCTCGTCGGTGAGGGGAACGCCGTCGACCGTGCCGTGCGCCAGCGCGGTGACGATGTCCTCCTGGGGCTCGCGCCGTCGGCGGGCCAGCAACTCCTCGTAGTACGACAGGATGTCCGCGTGCGCCTCGGCCGACGCGAGCGGGTCGGCCGCCGCTTCTTCTCCCGCACCGAAGGCCACCATGGTGCGCTCCAGCATGAAGTCCCGGTCATCGGGCGGCACGCCGAGCATGTCGCAGATCACCGAGAGCGGCAGCCGGGCCGCGACCCGGGTGAAGTCGCACTCGCCGGCCTCCAGGGCCTCGTCCAGTACGGCGGTGACCGTCTCGCGCATGGTCTGCTCCAGCCGGGCCACCATGCGTGGGGTGAAGGCGCCGCTGACGATCCGCCGGATCCCGCCGTGCCGCGGCGGATCGGTGATGATCAGCATCTTGCCCGAGGCCGCCGCCGTCGCCGCCGGGTTCTGGTCCAGCCGCATGCCCTGCTGGGAGGTGAAGTGCCGGGTGTCCTTGACGACCCGGGAGATCTCCGTGTGCGACAGCACGGCGTGGAACCGGCGGCCGTCGTACTCGCCCTCGTGCACGGGGGCTACGCGCCGCATCCGCTGCCAGAGCTCCTCGGGGTGCCCCTGGGCGTAGAGGTCCGGGTCGCAGAGCTCCAGCGAGGACAGCGCGGTGACCGGTCGTCCACGTGGCATACCGAGGGCTCCTGGGGTGAGGGGACGAGCCGATTGTGGCCAACAGCCTCTCCGGGCAGAACCCCAGAGTTTCTTCATGCGGCACTCGTCCCGGTTCCAGGGGCGCCGCCAAAAACTCTGGGGGTTTCGACTGACGGGATTCTCATTTCGGGACAAAGGTCGTTCCGGCGAGCGACTCACCCCACCAAAATCATCCTGGACGCTCGGACAGGGGTCGTGTATTCTCGGATTTGTTCATGCGCTCAAAGTGAAATAGCAGTGAAATGTTCTCGGCCAGGCGATACGGGGAAACGCTGACCGTGGTAACCAATGTATTTGACAGAACGCGCACCGAACTTCTCGAACGGCAAGCTGAAATATCCGAGATCGAAAGAAAACTCGACGATCTGCGCGGCGGATTCGGCGGAGTCATAGCGGTCGAGGGCGCCCCGGGTACGGGCAAGTCGAGCCTCCTTCGCCACCTGCACAGCAAGGCCGTGGACAACAAGTTCCTGGTACTCCATGCGAGAGGGAACGAATTCGAGGCCTCATTCGCCCTGGGAGCGGTTGCGCAACTGATTGAATCCGCGGTCGAGGACCCTCCGGGCGGGAACCTGTCCGCCCGACTGCACGCATCGCGCATCGCACACCTGCTGCACGGCGAACTGCCGGACGAGGCACACCCGGCGGAATGGCACGCGCTGCTCCATGAATTACACCGGGTCTTTCTGGATCTCGCCGGCGACCGGCGCCTCGTTCTCGTGGTCGACGACGCGCAACTGGCCGATCTGCCCTCCTTACGGTTCCTCAGTTACCTCGCCGCCCGGGTCGGGCACAGCCCCATCATGCTGACCGTCGCCATGGAACCCCGGGGCCCCGGTCCCGCCGCCGATCTGCTGGGGGCGGTGGTCGCCTCCTTCGACTCCACCGTGCTCCGGCCGGCGCCGCTGAGCCTCGGGGTCCTGGAGCAGGTCGTCGCGGAGACCGTCGGCGGACCCGACCCCCTGGCGACCGCCGAGTCCCTTTTCGAGGCGACCGCCGGCAACCCGATGCTGGTGCGGGCGGTGCTCGACGAGGCGGCCACCGGAGCCGGGCGGCCGGCCGGTACCGGCCCGGACCGGCTGACCGAACGCGCCCCCCGCAGCCTCGTACGCTGGATCGTCCGCAAGTTGCGCAGCCTCCCGGAGCCGTCCCTCGAACTGGCCCAGGCGGTAGCGGTGTTGGGCCGCTCGACCGAACCACGGGTGGTGGAGCGGACCACCGGCCGCGCCGACGCCGAGTTCGACAAGGCGCTCGCCGCCCTCATCGACGCGGAGATCCTGATCGACGAACCGGTACTGCGGTTCGCCCACCCACTGGTGCGTACGGCGGTCCAGGACAGCACTCCGCCGGCCACCCGCGGCCAACTGCACGCCCGCGCGGCACGGGCGCTGGCCACCGCCGGGGCCTCACCGGAGCAGATCGCAGGCCATCTGCTGGAGGCACCCGCCCAGGCCGACCAGCGGACCGTCAGGAGCCTGCTGGACGCCGCCGCCGCGGCGGGCGCGCGCGGCGAGTCGGACACCGTGTCCTATCTGCGCCGCGCCCTGCGCGAACCCCCGGCCGACCGCAATCTGCCGACGGTTCTGAGCCGCCTCGGCGCGGCGGAGCTGTCCGTCGACCACGAGGCCGCCGCAGCACACCTCGCGGAAGCCCTGGAGCACACCTCCGCCCCTCAGGCGCGAGCCGTCGTCGCACGGGACCTGGCCTCGGCGCTCGCCGCCGGCTCCCGGTTCGAGGAGGCGGTCACCGTGCTGGCCGACACGATCACCGAACTCCCGGCGTCGGACACCGTCGCCGACCTGTACAACGCGCTGTCCTGCATCGGCAGACTGTCCCCCGGCGCCCGTGATCTCCAACGGCGGCGCCTGGCCCAGCTCCGGGAGCGGACGGCCGGGACGGCCTTCCCCGGGAACGGCCACGGCCTCCTCGAACAACTGTGGAACCGCACGGACGCCCGACGGATGGCGGACTCGGCCGACCATGTACTGCGCCGGGCGGGCCTGCCCGCCGAGAACGGCGTCGGCTGGGGCGCGGCCCTCACCGCGTCCTGGTCCCTGACGATCTGCGACCGGCTCCCGGAGGCGCGCCGCGCCCTGCGGACGGTGACGGACGAGTCCCGGCGCCGGGGAGTCCATCTCTTCCACCTCGACGACTGCCTGCGGGCGAATATCGAACTGCAGCTCGGTCAGGTGTCCGTCGCCGCCGACCTCGCCGCGACCGCGCTGGAGGCCAGCGAATCGGCGGGCCGCCCCACGATCGCGCAGCCGATCGCGGCGGCCGCCCTGGTCGAGTCGCTGATCGAGCTGGGAGAACTGGAGCGGGCCACCACCGAGCTGTCGGTGCGGGAGCTGCTCCATGCCGAGAGCGACACCTCCGTCCACCTGCCCCTGTTGCGCGCCCGTGGTCGGCTCCGGCTCGCACTCGGGCAGACCGACGCCGGGGTGGCCGACCTGCTGAGGGGACGAGCACTCGACGCGGAACTCGGCCCGGCGGCGGGATCGGTGGGTATGTGGACCCCGATCGTCACGGCCCTCCACCGCAGTGGACGGGTGCGGGAAGCACAGGAGTTGGGCGAGGAGGAACTGGCCCGTGCGCACGCCTTCGGAGCGGCCCGCCCCCTGGCCGTGGTGCTGCGGACCCTGGCCTCGACCGCGGCCCCGGACCGCGCCCTGCGGCTGCTGGAAGAGGCCGTCGACCTGCTGGACGGCTCACCGGCCCTCCTCGAACGGGCCCGCACCCTCTACGTCCACGGCAGGCTGCTGGGCAGGGCCGGCAAGACCTCGACGGCACGCGGGCAACTCCGGCTCGCCGTCGAACTCGCCGGAGAGTGCGGAGCGTACCCCCTGCACGGCCGGGCCCGGGAGGAGCTGCTGTCACTCGGGGCCCCGGCCCGCGGCCCGGGTCGCCGCAAACGGTCCCCGTCCGCGCTGACGCCCTCCGAGGAACGGGTGACGGCCCTCGCCGCCGAGGGCCTGAGCAACCGGGACATCGCCCAGACGCTCTTCGTGACGGTCAAGACGGTGGAGTGGCACCTCACCCAGGCGTACCGAAAGCTCGGCATCGTCTCACGGGAGGACCTCTCCCGGGCGCTTGCGGCATCGGCTGCGACAGACCGGGAGAGTCGCCTCACGTCACTCGCAGGGACGTCGGAGAAGGAATCGACCCCGGTCTCGAACCAGCCCTTCCCGAACGCCTCGGACGGACGGCCGGACGCTCGGGCGAGGGGTACGGGCTGAGGACCTGGCCGTCCGGCAGAGGCGCACCGACACCGTGTGTGCCTGGCCAGGGGTCTCCATGGCCGGATGCGGACCCACGCTTGCGGGTGCGTCCACCGACCGTCCCGCCGGGTGGGACGGCGGCCGGGGCGGCCGGCAGGAGAAGCCCGAGGCATCAGTCAACATGGCATCTGACCTGCGAAAATACAGAGCGGCAGACGAGTCGGGCTGTACGCCGGGTTCTGTTCCCGGGGTTCCTCGCGGAGCCCCGGGCGACGGCCATCCATCTAGGGCCGGCGTTGCCGCCGGCCTCGTGCGGTCTACCCGCGGACTCGGGCGGGCAGCCCTCGATCGTCCGCGCAGAGCGCTTTTCACGGCGCTCCTCTTGACCTTGCTCCGGGTGGGGTTTACCTAGCCGCCTGAGTCACCTCAGGCGCTGGTGGTCTCTTACACCACCGTTTCACCCTTACCGGGGACCGAGGTCCCCGGCGGTCTGTTTTCTGTGGCACTGTCCCGCGGGTCACCCCGGGTGGCCGTTAGCCACCACCCTGCCCTGTGGAGCCCGGACGTTCCTCGGGAAGTCCCGTGAGGAACTCCACGCGGCCGCCCGCCCGGCTCGTCTGCCGTGTCGACCATGGTACCCGCCGCCCGGCCGGCCGGCTTCCGCTCCCGCGCGTTGGCCAGCACCGATCCGGTGAGGATCAGGACGAAGGCGGCCACCACCGTCGCGGTCAGGGCCTCGTCCAGGAAGAGCGCGCCGGCCGCCACCGCGATCGCCGGATTGACGTACGTGATCACCGAGGCGCGGATCGGGCCCGCCTCCTTGATCAGCTCCAGGAAGGCGACGAACGCCACCGCCGTGCAGATGACGCCGAGGGCGGCCAGAGCGGCCAGGGTCTCCGGGGTGGGGAGGGCCGCCGGGCGGCTCGCGATCGCGGCGGGGGCGTAGACCAGGGCGGCCAGGGCCAGGCAGGGCGTGATCAGGTGCAGCGTGGGGACGTCCTTGAGGTGGCGGTCGGCGATCAGCGGCGCCGTCGCGTAGCCGACGACCGTGACCAGGACCTCCGCGAGGGAGAGGGCGTCGCCGCCGGTCAGGTGGGGGACGGTGAGGACTCCTACGCCGCCGAGCCCGAGGGCCAGGCCCGCGATCCGGCGAGGGCCCAGGGACTCCGCCCGGCCGAAGGCGCGGGACAGCAGGACGCCGACGATCGGGACGCCCGCGATCAGCAGGCCGGCCGTGGAGCTGGAGAGGTGGCGTTCGGCGTCGGTCAGGGTGTACCAGGGGCCGACGATCTCGATGACCGCGAACGCCAGCATCGGCTTCCAGTGCGCCCGCAGGTTCCGGACGAGGCCCGCCTGGCGCAGGGCGAAGGGGAGCAGGAGGAGCGCCCCGACGGCGCAGCGGGCGAAGACCACGCCCGACGGGGACACCTCGTCCACCGCCACTTTGATCATCAGATAGGGGATGCCCCAGACCACTCCCATCAGGGAGAACAGGAACCAGCCGCGTGCAGTCATGCGGGGAGTGTCCGCCGGCTCAGCGCCCGGCGTCTTGAACGCTGTTGCGGTACGCCGCCGGGGTCACCCCGAGGACGCGGCGGAACCACCGGGTGAGGTGCGCCTGGTCGGCGAAGCCGACGAGGGCGGCCGCCTCCGCGGGCCGCACCCCCGCGTCGAGCAGGGCGCGGGCCCGGGTCACCCGGTACTGGGCGAGCCACGCGTACGGCGGCACGCCCATCGTCGTACGGAACGCGCGGAGCAGCTGGTAGCGGGAGAGGCCGAGGCCGTCGGCGAGGTCTCCCAGAGAGGGCGGGGCGAGGAGCTGGTCGGCGAGGCGGTCGCGGACGGTGAGCGCGACGGACCGGGCGCCGGGGACGGCGCCGTCGTCGGCACGGGACGTGGAGTAGCGGCGGGCCAGCGCGGCGAGCAGCCAGGGCAGGCGCGACTCGGCCTCCAGCGGGTCGGGGCGGGCGCTGAGGTCGGTGTGCGCACGGCGCAGGGCGGCGGCCAGCTCCGGGTCGTGCAGGACGGGTTCCGGGAAGTACGGGAGGGCGGTGCCGAGGGTGCCGTCGCCGAGCAGGGCGGGGGCGGCGTAGAGGGCGCGGTACGCGTAGCCCTCGGAGGCGGCGGGGCCGCCGGTGTGCATCTCGCCGGGCTCCAGGACGACGATCGAGCCGGGCCCGGACACGAGGCGCCCGCCGCGGTAGGCGATCGTCTCGAGGCCGTCGACGGTGACCCCGACCGTGTACTCGTCGTGCGCGTGCGGCGCGTACTCGTGCCGGTCGAACCGCGCGGTGAGCAGATCCAGCGCGGGCCCGCCCCACCCCAGCCGCGCCCTGGTCCACCTGGCCTGTTCCCGCACGTTCCCCACGATGTCGCACCCCCGCCCCTCAGGGGATCAGAGGAAGTCGGCGGTGTCCAGGTCGAAGGCGAAGGGTTCGGGGAGGGTGAGGGGCTTGCCCAGGGGCCGGGTGCGGTGCTCCCGGTACTCGTCGCCCTCCGGGTCGCCGAACAGGGTGATCGAGGACGTCTCGCGGTCCACGAGGAGGTACAGGGGAATGCCGCCCCGCGCGTAGCACCGGCGCTTGGCTTCGCGGTCCGCCTGCGGCTTGGTGGAGGTCACCTCCACGACCATCGCCACGCCGCCGTCGCACGGCATCCACGGGTCGGCGCCGCGGTAGAGGCGCAGCTCCGTGCGCGCGAAGGTGCCGTCCGGGATGACGTGGTTCTTCGGGCAGGCGCCGCCACTCTTCAGCTTCAGTCCTTTGTTCCCGGAGAAGTCCATGTCGGTACGGGATCGTCTGATCACCTGCTTCATGATCAGATTGATGTAGTCCTCGTGGTCCCCGTCCGGCGGCGGCGTCACGACGATCTCCCCCTCGATCAACTCCGCCCGGAAGCCGTCCGGGGTGTCCAGGGCGAGGAACCCCTCCAGCAGGACGTCCGCCTGCGAGATCGGCTCATGGGCCATTGCCGTCACGTCGCGCCCCTCCTTCGGTCGCTCGCCAGACTGGACCATCGGGTGATCACCTGACCGTGGAATCGGGAACCGTTCCCTCGATCGTGGCACAGGATCACGGCCCCTGTCGGACGCCACAGCGTTCGCTTGACCCTGCCGCGACGTCAACGTTTCTACTGGGGGCATGCGGATCGGAGAACTCGCCGCCGCCGTCGGGGTCACCACGCGGGCGGTGCGGCACTACCACCATCTGGGGCTGCTGCCGGAGCCGGAGCGGCTCGGGAACGGGTACCGGGACTACACCCTGCGGCACGCCGTCGTACTGGCGCGGATCCGGCGGCTGACCGAACTGGGGCTCGGGCTCGCCGAGGTGCGGGACGTGCTCGCGGACGACGCGGGCAAGGACCTCGCCGAGGTGCTGGCGGAGCTGGACGAGGACCTGGCGCGGCAGGAGGAGGCGATCCGGGAGCGGCGGGCGCGGTTGCGGACGCTGCTGGAGTCGGAGGGCGGGACGACCGCCGAGGGTCCGGTCTCGCCGGAGCTGGCCGCCCTGTTCCGGGACACCGCCCATCTCACCGACTCCCCCATGGCCGCGAGGGACCGCGAGATCCTCGCGCTGATCGAGACCTCGGCCCCGCCGGAGGAGCGGAAGCGGCTGATGGGCCTGATGAGCGGGGTGGTCGGGGCGCCGGGCGGGATGGAGCGGGCCATGGCCGTGTACCGGCTGCTCGACGAGCTCGACGGTGCGGGCCCCGACGATCCCGGGGTCGACGAGGCCGCCCGCGCGCTCGCGGAGTGCGTGCCCGCCGAGTTGCTGCCGGAGGACTCCGTCCTCGACGAGAGCAACAGCTTCCTGGCCGCCCTCTACGCGGACTTCGCCCCCGCCCAGGCGGAGGCCTTCCGCCGGGCGCTGCGGATCGTCGCGGAGGGGCGGGCATGAGCCGGCGGACCGCGGGAGGGACCGGTGCGGTGGGGGTGGCGGTGCGGGTGGGGTGGGCGCTGGCGCGGCACGAGGCGCGGCTGATGGCGAGTCTGGGGCTGTGGGTGGCACGGCGCACCCACGGTGCCGGTGCCGGCGGTACGGCGTTCGGGTACGCGGGCGGGCAGGCGGCCCTGATGTTCGGGCTCGCGTTCGTGTGCGTGGTCGAGACGGTGGCGATGTCCGTCCTGCTGAGCGACTGGCCGACCGTGCACACGGTGGTGCTGGTCCTGGACGTCTACACGGTCGTCTTCGTCGTCGCGCTGCACGCCGCGTCCGTCGTCCGGCCCCATGTCGTGGGTCCGGGTGGGGTGCGGGTCCGGCGGGCCGTGCACGTCGATCTGTGGATACCGCGGGAGCGGATCGGCTCCGTCCGGCGTGAGCTGCGGATGACGCACGAGGCGGCGGACGGCGTGCTCGATCTCGCCGTCGGTTCGCAGACGAACGTCACGGTCGAGCTCACCGAACCGGTCACCCATGTCGGCCCGCTCGGCGGCCGCCGCGAGGTCTTTGTGGTGCGCTTCCACGCGGACGACGCCGACGGGCTCGTACGCGCCCTGACCGTCGGGGCGGCCCCGCTGTAACCCCTCGCAGATGGGCCTGAGCGGGCCCGCGCTGTACCGGTACGTCTCCGGCCGCGACGAACTGATCCATCTCGCCGAGCACCGTCAGTGGGTCGGCTGCCATCCCGCGGACCCCGCTGCCCTGCGCCGCGCGCTGACCTTCCGGACCCGTCTCCACGGTGTCCTCTCCCCGGAGCCGGCGGGCCGCTTCACGGGCATGGGCTTCGGCCCGGCCCCGCTCCACGGCACCGAGCCGGCCGGCCTGACGCACGTCGTACCCTGACGAACGGGTTCGATCGAAGGAGTACGTGTGCTTGTCCTGCTGCCGCCGTCCGAAGGCAAGGCCGCTTCCGGCCGCGGTGCCCCGCTGAAGCCCGAGTCGCTGTCGCTGCCGGGACTGACCGCCGCGCGGGAGGCGGTGCTCGCCGAGCTGGTGGACCTGTGCACCGGCGACGAGGACAAGGCGCGCGAGGTGCTCGGACTGAGTGAAGGGCTGCGGGGCGAGGTCGCGAAGAACGCCGGACTGCGGACCGCCGGGGCCCGGCCCGCCGGGGAGATCTACACCGGGGTGCTGTACGACGCCCTGGACCTGGCGTCCCTCGACGCGGCGGCGAAGCGGCGGGCGGCGACGTCGCTGCTGGTCTTCTCCGGCCTGTGGGGCGCGGTCCGGGTCACCGACCGGATCCCCTCCTACCGCTGTTCGATGGGGGTGAAGCTGCCCGGACTGGGGGCGCTGAGCGGGCACTGGCGTGCCCCGATGGCGGAGGTACTGCCCGAGGCCGCGGGCAGCGGGCTGGTCCTCGACCTGCGGTCGGCGGCGTACGCGGCGGCCTGGCGGCCGAAGGGCGAGGTGGCCGGGCGGACGGCGACGGTACGCGTGCTGCACGCGCCGACGCGCAAGGTGGTCAGCCACTTCAACAAGGCGACCAAGGGGCGGATCGTCCGGAGCCTGCTGACGGCCGGGGCGGTCCCGGGGGACCCCGCCGCGCTGGTGGAGGCGCTGCGGGACCTCGGGTACGAGGTGGAGGCGTCGGCGCCGGCCAGAGCGGGGGCGGCCTGGGCGCTGGACGTGCTGGTGGACGAGGTGCACTGAGGACAGGCAGCACTGGGGGCAGGTAGCACTGAGGATAGGCATTGCAGCATGCGCAATGAGCTTTGCGCATGCTGCGGAGAGGGCGGCAGGATGACGGCATGAGCTGTCCCCTGCCCTCCTCGTCCGCTGCCTCCTCCGGCTCTTCTTCCGTGCTGGATCTCGCGTCCGTCGTGCCCGTCGTCGTCATCGAGGACGCCGCCGACGCCGTACCGCTGGCGCGTGCGCTGGTGGCCGGAGGGCTGCCCGTGATCGAGGTGACCCTGCGGACGCCCGCCGCGCTCGACGCGATCCGGGCGATCGCCGGTGCGGTGCCGGAGGCCGTGGTCGGGGCCGGGACTCTGATCAGGCCGGAGCAGGTGGACGAGGCGGTGGCGGCCGGGGCGCGGTTCCTGGTCAGCCCTGGGTGGACGGACGTACTGCTGGAGGCCATGCGGGCGTCCGGGGTGCCGTTCCTGCCGGGAGTGTCCACTGCTTCTGAAGTGGTGGCACTCCTTGAGCGGGGGGTGCGGGAGATGAAGTTCTTCCCGGCACGGGCCGCGGGCGGGACGGCGTATCTGGAGTCGCTCGCCGGGCCGCTGCCGCAGGCCCGCTTCTGCCCGACCGGAGGCGTCGGCCCCGACTCCGCGCCGGACTATCTCGCGCTGCCCAATGTGGCCTGTGTGGGCGGGAGCTGGATGCTTCCGGCGGACGCGGTGGCCGCGCGGGACTGGGCCCGGATCGAAGGGCTGGCACGACAGGCGTCGGAGCTGCGGAGCTGAGGGGGTCCGAGGGGCCCAGGAGACCAAGGAGACTAGGAGACCCGGGAGACCCGGGAGACCCGGGGGTTCATGGGCTGGAGGGTCCGCGGGTCCGACCGGGGCTCGTTCGTCGGATCACGCCGGGGCATGGGGCCGGCGTGATCGCCGGCACCGGCCTCGCTCCCCCGGACGGGCCTCAGCGCAGGTGTGAGGTGTCGTTGAACAGGCGGACGCTGGCGTTGCCGTCGGCGTAGTACGCCACGGCGGAGAGTGAGGCGGCCGACAGTTCCATCCGGAACAGTGCCTCGGGCGGGGCGCCCAGGGCCAGCCGTACGAACATCTTGATCGGTGTCACGTGGGTGACGAGCAGGACCGTGCGGCCGGCGTACGCGGGGATCAGCTTGTCCCGGGCCGCGGCGACCCGGGCCGCGGTGGCCGCGAAGCTCTCGCCGCCGCCGGTGGGTTCGGCGTCCGGGGAGGACAGCCAGGCGTTCAGGTCGTCGGGGTGGCGCTCACGGACCTCACCGAAGGTGAGGCCCTCCCAGGCCCCGAAGTCCGTCTCGCGCAACCCGTCCTCGACGCCCACCTCGAGCCCGAGGCGGGCGGCGACGATGTCCGCGGTCTCGCGGGCACGGGCGAGCGGGGAGGTGACGACCGCCTGGACGGTGCCGCGCCGGGCGAGTGCGTCGGCGACCTTCTCGGCCTGCTCCCGCCCGATGCCGGAGAGGGAGGGATCGCTGCCGCCGCTGCCCGAGAAACGCTTCTGCGGAGTCAGCGGCGTCTCCCCGTGCCGCAGCAGCACGAAGGTGGCCGGCGCCCCCATGTCGGCAGGTGCCCACCCGGAGGAGGGGGTGGTGGTGGGGGTGGGGGCGGAGGTGGCAACGGTCTGCGCGGCCCGCAGATCCGCCCCGGCCCCGGCACGGGACCCGGACCGTGGGGTGCCGGCACCCCCGGGCCCGGCACCAGCCGCCCGCGCGGGCCGCGCGTCCGTCTCGGTCTTCGAACGGTCCGCGGCGGGGGCCCCGGACGCCGGGGCCGGTGCCACGCGGACCCGGTCGGCTTCCGCTGCCGCGTCGGCCGCCGGGACGACGGGGTGGGCGGGCGGCGTGTCCAGGTCGGCACGGGAGGCCGCGGGGGACCAGGTCCCGCCCCGCTCGCCCGCGTCCATCGCCTCATTGGCCAGGCGGTCGGCGTGCTTGTTCCGCTCGCGGGGGATCCACTCGTACGTGACCCGCTCCGCCGGGAAGACCCGCGCCGCCTCCGCCGCCAGCGGCTTCATCGCCGGATGCTTGATCTTCCAGCGCCCCGTCATCTGCTCCACGACGAGCTTGGAGTCCATCCGGACCCGGACCCGCGCCTGAGGGTCCAGCGCGCGGGCGGCGCTCAGGCCGGCCAGCAGGCCCCGGTACTCGGCGACGTTGTTGGTGGCGACACCGAGGTACTCGGCCGCCTCCGCCAGGGTCTCCCCCGTCGCCGCGTCGCTCACCACGGCCCCGTAGCCCGCGGGCCCCGGGTTGCCCCGCGACCCGCCGTCCGCCTCGACGATGAACTCCCGCATCGCTGAATGCCCTGCCTCTACTGCCGTTACCGCCCGACCACCGCTCCCGCCCCTACAGCCCCTACAGCCCCGACTCGGACGTACGCACCAGGATGCGGCGGCAGTTCTCGCAGCGCACCACCGTGTCGGGGGCCGCGGAGCGGATCTCGTTCAGCTCGGTGATGGCGAGCTCCTGGCGGCAGCCCTGGCAGGTACGGGCGTACAGCTTCGCCGCGCCGACACCGCCCTGCTGCGCGCGCAGTTTGTCGTACAGGCTCAGCAGCGGGGCGGGTACGGAACCCGCGATGACCTCGCGCTCCTTCGTCGCGGAGGCCACCTCCGCGTCGATCTCCTCGACGGCGGTGTCCCTGCGCACGGTCGCGTCGTCGATCTTCCCCTGCACGGAGCCGACCCGCTCGGTCAGCTCGGTGACCCGCTCCTGCGCGGACTCGCGGCGCTCCATGACCTCCAGGACGACGTCCTCGAGGTCGCCCTGCCGCTTGGCGAGGGAGGCGATCTCGCGCTGGAGGTTCTCCAGGTCCTTGGGCGAGGAGACGGCCCCGGAGTCGAGGCGCTTCTGGTCGCGGACGGCGCGCTGGCGCACCTGGTCGACGTCCTGCTCGGCCTTGGTCTGCTCGCGGGCGCAGTCGCTCTCCTCGGTCTGCGCGGCGACGAGCAGGTCGCGCAGCTGGGTGAGGTCCCGGTTCAGCGACTCGATCTCACCGTGCTCGGGAAGCGACCTGCGCCGGTGGGCGAGCTGCTGGAGCCGGACGTCGAGGTCCTGGACGTCGAGGAGTCGGATCTGGTCGGCGGGCTCGGCGTTCAGTTGGGGGCTCCAGATGTGTCGGAATCGGAAGGGGCGCGCACGGCGCTCCCGGGAAGGGCGCCGGTGGGCGACGGGCGGGCGGACGACGCCGCGTGGGCGGTCCAGGGGTCGGTGACCGTCTTCGAGACATGGACCCGGAGGTCCCATCCATGGCGGTCGGAGATCTCGTCGAGCTGCGCCGCGGCCAGCTCGCACCAGGGCCACTCGGTGGCCCAGTGCGCCGCGTCGAGCAGCGCGAGAGGGCCGGCGTCGCGGGCCGCCGTCGCCATGAACTCCGAGGCCGGGTGGTGGCGGAGGTCCGCGGTGAGGAAGGCGTCCACGCCGACGGCCCGGACGTGGTCGAAGAGGCTGTCGCCGGATCCGCCGCTGACGGCGACCGTACGGACCGGCGCGTCGGGGTCGCCGGCGACGCGGATGCCCTGCGCGGTGACGGGAAGCCGTTCGGCGGCGCGGGCGGCGAGGTCGCGGACGGTCATCGGATGGAGCGGTTCGCACACCCGGCCCAGACCACGACGGCCGTCCGGGTCGGTCGGGTCCGGCACGAGGGGCCGTACGACCCGGAGGTCCAGGGCGCCGGCGAGGGCGTCGGAGACACCCGGGTCGGCGGTGTCGGCGTTGGTGTGGGCGACGTGCAGCGCGATGTCGTTCTTGATGAGGGTGTGCACCACGCGGCCCTTGAAGGTGGAAGCCGCCACCGTGGTCGTGCCGCGCAGATAGAGCGGGTGGTGGGTGACGAGCAGGTCCGCGCCCAGTCCCACCGCCTCGTCGACGATCTCCTGGACCGGATCGACGGCGAACAGGACCCGGGCGACCCGCTGGTCGGGCTCGCCCACGACGGTGCCGACCGCGTCCCAGGACTCGGCCCGCTCGGCGGGCCACAGGTTCTCCAGCGCGGCGATGACTTCTGACAGACGGGGCACGCCGCCAAGGCTACCTGGCCTGCCCCTGGCCCCGTACCGGCTCCGCTCCCGCGAAGGGGCCGGCCGCCGCCGCGTCTGCCGCATGGAGCACAAGCCCTCGGCCTCCTCAGGCGAATCGTTCCTGGAGCACCCTTATGTGTGAAGCGGACCCCGGCCGTCCACCGTCCGCGCGGGCGGAAAACTACCGTTCGTCACCGGAGGTGACCGACGATGACGGTCTGTGCCATCGAACCTGCGACGGGACACGAGGACGGAGCCGGCCGGGCGGGCTGCGCCATCAGCGCGGACGGGGGCTATGCCGCGCGCCTGGCTCTCGCCGGCGACTCCTTCTTCCCGGAGCGCTGGACCCTGGACGGCCCCGAGCCCTACGCGGTGCCGCTGCCCGGCAACCAGCCCGAGGAACCCGGCACGGAGGTGCAGCCGCTCGCCGACGGCCGGGTCCTCATCCACCGGCTGGTGGAGGGCCGGCACGCCTTCTCCCTGCTGTACCCGGCAGGTCCCGGCACCGGCGAACTGCCGCTGGGCGGGGTCGGGTGCCCGGAGGACACCCGGCTGCGGCTGCTGCCGCCCGCGCCGGACGGGGAGCGGGCGTACGCCCTCGCCGCGGGCCCGGAGGCGACGGCGGTGTGGCTGGTCGTGGGCGGAGCACGCGGGCCGGAGCGGGTCGCGGAGGTCCCCGGCCGCTGCTCGGGCGGGGTGTGGCTGGACCGGGACGGGCGGATGCTGGCCCTGGACCGGGAGAGCGGCGGGCGCACCAAGGCGGTCGTGGTGGACCTGGGGCGCGGCGGCGAGATGTCGCCGCTGCTGCAGATCACCGACGAGAGCGACGACCGGGTCCTGCTCGCCGACCCGGACAGCGGTCTGCTGCTGATCCGCTCGGACGCGCCCTCCCCGGGGCGGAACCGGATCGGCTGGGGGGTGCTGGGCAGCACACTGCCGGTGCGCTTCCCGGAGTGCCTGCGGCTGCCGGACCGCACGGTGACGCCGTTCGCGATCCAGCCGGGACAGATGCTGACACCGGAGGGGTGCGCGGTGGCGCTGCGCATCGACGGCGCGGCCGGCAGCTGGGTCGGGGTGTGGCGGCCCGCGGAGCGCACGGTGCGCCATGTCCCCGCCCCGGCGGGGTGGTTGGTCGGGGCCGGGCTGTGGACGGCGGACGGGGCACTGCGGTTGCCGTATGCCACCCGGTCGGTGCCGTGCGGGGTGGCGGTCCTGCGGATGCCGGAGCAGGAACGACGGCCGGAGGGGCTGGAGGTCCGTCCGGCGGCGGGTGACCTCCCGGAGGTGCCCGGTGAACCGCCCGCGGGGCACGACGAGTCGGAGGCGTGTCCTATTCAACTCCCGTCTGCTGCGGCTCCGGTGGCGTACGGCTTCTGCGAAGCCCTCTCCGCAGCCCGGCCCGTCCCCCTGCAACAGGCGCCTCTGGGGCGGCTTGTAACGAACTAGTGGCGGTCGGCGTGGCCGCCTGGATTCGGGGTGTGGTGGGCCGGTTAGACTCGCCCGGCTGCAGGAAAGATCATGTTTACGGGGTGAATTCCTTCTGATGAACGACGTCATCACGCACCAGGCGCAATCCACTGAGGACGGACAGGCCACTGCCGGACACGGCAGGCACCGGGGGCCGGTCTCCATGCAGGAGCCCGAGGCGTCCCCGCGCGGCCGTCACCGCAGGCCGGCACCGGAGAACGAACACGCGGAGTCGGCCGCCTGAGGATCCGTCAGGCGGGACCGTCACGGTCCGGCCCGGCCCCGCCCGTCGCACACCGACGGGCGGGGCCGTTCGTCGTTCACCGGCCGGGGCCGCCATTCGCCGTCTCGTCGTCCATCGGCCCGAGGGGCCGCTCACCGTCAACTCGCACCGGGCCCGAAAGGCAACTCACCGTCACGTCGCTCACCGGCCCGAGGAGCCACTCACCGTCAACTCGCACCGGGCCCGAAAGGCAACTCACCGTCACGTCGCTCACCGGCCCGAGGGCCGTTCGTCATCCAATCGGGGCAGGAGTGGCGGACAGTGGGTGTCCGCGAGTGCGGGAGCCGCTCCCCGGTCGACCGCGCTCACCGCTGCCGCCACCGCGCCGCCCCACACCGCATCCGGACGCGCGGTGTCCCGCCCGGGTGCACGACCCCGGCGAACCGGGTGGTGCGGGAGCGGACGCGGGTGGCACGGGGCCGGCCGCGCCTGGCCGACCGGACGCTCCACGGCGGCCGGACCCGCCACACCGGGCGAGCGAGGCCTGGCCGACAAACCCGGCCGCGCCCGGCGGTCAGGGCATGCGGGCGGCGGTGCCGGCGGCATCGGACCGGCGCCCTGCCCACCCGCCGACCCGACCCCTGTCGCCCGGCCGCGCGCCGGGTACGGCAGCATGGCTCCCGTGGACACACGTACGGCCTCGGGAGAGGCGAGCCCCCTGTCGATGGCACCCGAGTCGATGGCACCCGAGCCCGGAATCCTGGCGGCGTTCGAGGCGGCCAAGGGATTCATGCCCGTGGACGAGGGCCTGGCCCTGTACGCGGCGGCGGCCGAGGCCGGCCGGCTGGGACTGCCGCTGCTGGAGGTCGGCACCTACTGCGGGCGCTCCACGATCCTGCTCGCCGGCGCGGCACGCGCGGCCGGTGTCACCGCGCTCACCGTGGACCACCACCGGGGCAGCGAGGAGCAGCAGCCCGGCTGGGACTACCACGACCCGGAGACCGTCGACCCCGAACTGGGCCTGATGGACACCCTCCCCACCTTCCGCCGCACCCTGCACCGGGCGGGCCTGGAGGACCACGTGGTCGCCCTGGTCGGCCGCTCCCCGCAGATCGCCGCCCTGTGGGGCTCCCCACTCGCCTTCGTCTTCATCGACGGCGGCCACACCGACGCACACGCCACCGCCGACTACGAGGGCTGGGCGCCGCACCTCGCCGAGGGCGGTCTCCTCGTCATTCACGACGTCTTCCCCGACCCGGCCGACGAGTTCACCGGGCAGGCCCCCTACCGCGTCTATCTCCGCGCCCTCGCGTCCGGCGCGTTCACGGAGGTCTCGGCCACCGGTTCGCTGCGTGTCCTGCGGCGTACGGGCGCGGAGGCCCCGCACCGTTAGGGTGGCTGCGTGTCGTACACAGGTCCCGGTTTCGAACCTCCCCAGCCCCGGCGGTCGCGGCGCGGCCCGCTGACCGTGGCGCTCGCCGCGCTCGTCTCCGGAGGACTGCTGGGATGGGCGGTGTACGCGGCCGTGGGCGGCTCGAAGGACGACGAAGGCTCGGGAAACACCTCGGCGTCCGCGTCCGCCGCGTCGCGCACACCGGCGCCCTCCGACGGGAGCGCGTCACCGCCCGCCGGTTCCGGTTCCGGTTCCGGGGACACGAAGCCCGGCGCCTCCGCCACCACGAACTCCCCCTCGGCCTCCGCCCCCGCCGCGTCCGGCCCGCTCAAGGGCAAGGTCGTCGTCATCGACCCGGGGCACAACCCGGGCAACTTCCGGCACGCCGACGAGATCAACCGCCAGGTGGACATCGGGACGAACAGCAAGGCGTGCGACACCACCGGCACCACCACCAACGACGGTTACGCCGAGGCCAGGTTCACCCTCGATGTCGCCCACCGGATGCGCACGCTCCTCCAAGCGCAGGGCGCCACGGTGAAGCTGACGCAGGACGCCGACCGGCCGTTCGGGCCGTGCGTGGACGAGCGGGCCCGGATCGGCAACAAGGCGAAGGCGGACGCGGTCGTCTCGCTCCACGCGGACGGCTCCGGCACCGGGAACCGCGGCTTCCATGTGATCCTCCCGGGCGCCGTGAACGCCGGTGCCGCCGACACCCGCGCCATCGTCGGGCCCTCACGCGACCTCGGCGAGCGCATCGCGGGCAACTTCGTCCGCGTCACCGGCAGCGCGCCCTCCAACTACACCGGCGACGGCACCGGACTCGTCACGCGTAAGGACCTGGGCGGTCTCAATCTGTCAACGGTTCCCAAGGTGTTCATCGAGTGCGGCAATATGCGCGATAGCAAGGACGCGGCACTGCTGACCAGCGGTGCCTGGCGGCAGAAAGCGGCGCAAGGGATTTCCGACGGAGTCGTGAGTTTCCTGCGCGGGTAGGGATCAGCGCAGTGATCCGGGCGGACAGCCGGATCGTGCGGACGATAGTGTCGTCGGCACGATGAGGGGCCACCCCCGCGCTTCGCACCGGACCCTTCGGGCGACATGGTGACAGCGACGCCTCTTCCGACGACGAGACGACCTACGAAGGACCTGAAGTGAATATCCGCTCCCTCACTCGAGGCGACGGCGTGGTGATCGGAGCAGCGGTATTGCTGTTCATCGCGTCGTTCCTCGACCTCTACTCCATCGACGGCGTGCGGGACAGCCTCGACCTTCCCAGCCTGTGGTCGAGCGGGCCGGTGCTGCTCGGTGTCGTACTGGCGGGGTTCATCGGCGCGGCGCTCGTCGTCGTCACCCGTGGCCTGCCGCAGGCGCCGAAGGTCGCGGGTCTCGACCTCGGCCAGTTCGGCGTCGCCTTCACGGTGTTCGCCGCGTGGAGCGCGCTGGGCAACATCTTCGACGTGGCCGGCGGCGCCGACAACTTCGGCGGCGGGGGCGAGGGAGCCGACCCCGGCACCGGCCTGATCCTGGCCCTCATCGCCACCCTGGTCATGGCGGCGGCGGCCGTCGCCACCCCGCTGGTCCCCGCCCTCAAGGGCTCCCTCCTCCCGGCCGCCGGTCCCAGCGCCCCGCAGCCCTACGGCGGTCAGCCGCCCGGTGGTTACGGCTACCCGGGTGCGGGTGCGCAGCAGGCCTCCTTCGGTGGTCAGCCGCAGCAGGGCCAGCCCGGTCAGCAGCCCTTCCCGGGCCAGCCGCAGCCGGCCGGGCCCGCCGCTCCGGCGCCCGCCGGGGACTTCTCGCCGTTCTGGTTCGCCGTGCCGGTGCCCCGGCCGCTGTTCCCGGAGGACGGCTCGCCCACTCCCATCGCCGAACTGGCCCCGGGTACCTGGTACCTGGCGGTCGAGCAGCGCGGCCAGGCGCTCGTCGCGCAGACGCAGGACGGCCGTCGTGGCGTTCTGCAGGACACGTCGGGCATCCAGCGCGGCTGATCCTCCCGGCCCTTCCTCGTCACGGCCCCTCGCCCTCGCGGGCGGGGGGCCGTTGCCGTGTCACGGGGCCGCGGAGGGGTGACTGATTTAAACGAACCCGCCTGTTAATACGAATTCCATTGGTACTACTCTTCCGGCAGGACAGGGCGTCCTCCCCTGGGGCGCCCCACGTCGAGAAGGGCATGCCACATGGGAGCAGCACCGACAGGCGGAGCGTCAGCGCCCCCATCGCGGGGCGGGGGCGGGGATCCGGAGAGCGGAGTTCCGGAGGGCAGGGCCGTGCGGGGCGGCGGGCCGGCCGTGAGCGGGCCGCCCGGGAACAAGCGGCCGCGGATGATCGCCCGCGGCTGGGTCCAGGCGGCGATCCTCGTCACGCTCGGCGGGTTCTTCGTCCTCGGTTTCCTGGCGATCCGGACCTACCAGGCCCAGCCCCCCATCCCCGAGCGCACGGTCACCTCCTCCGGCGAGGTCGTCTTCACCGGAGAGGACGTCCGCGAGGGACAGCGGGTGTTCCTGCGCACCGGCCTCATGCAGTACGGATCGATCTACGGCCACGGCGCCTATCTGGGCCCCGACTTCACGGCCGACTACCTCAACCGCAGCGCCACGATGGTGCGCGAGTCCTACGGCGGCGCCGACTCGGCGGACGCCCACGACCGCACGGTCGACGACTACCGCGTCAACCGCTACGACGAGGCCACCGGGGCCCTGGTGTGGAGCGACGCGCAGGCCGACGCCTTCGCCGAGCTGACGAAGCACTACGCCGGCCTGCTCGGCAGCCCCGACGGCAAGCAGGGCCTCAAGCCGGACGCGATCACCGACCCGGGTGAGGTCCACGACGTCACGGCCTACTTCGCCTGGACCGCGTGGACGGCCGCGGCCGAACGCCCCGGCCACGACTACTCGTACACCAACAACTGGCCCTCCGAGCCGCTGGTCGCCAACGAGCCGACCGGGCACACCGTGACCTGGAGCGTGCTGTCGCTGATCTTCCTCCTCGTGGGGACCGGCGCGCTGTTCGCCGCGTTCGGGCGCTGGAACTTCCTCGGCTGGCACCACCGCGACCACCGGGAGCTGCGCTTCCACTCACCCGACCGCGTCCAACTCACCCCCGCGCAGCGCGCCACGGCATGGTTCTTCTTCACCATGGCCGGCCTGTTCCTGGCCCAGGTGCTGCTCGGTTCCGCCGCCCAGCACTACCGGGCCGACCTGCAGAGCTTCTTCGGCATCCCGCTCGACCGCTGGCTGCCCTACAACCTGGTCCGCACCTGGCACACCCAGCTGTCGATCTTCTGGGTGGTCACCTCGTTCCTGGCCATCGGCATCTTCATCGCCCCGCTGATCTCCCGCGGCTGGGAGCCCCGCAGGCAGGCTCTGCTGACCCGGATCCTGCTCGGCGCGCTGGTCGTCGTGGTCGTCGGCAGCCTGCTGGGCGAACTGGCCGGTCAGCGCGGCTGGCTCGGCGACCTGTGGGCCCTGCTGGGCAACCAGGGCTGGGAGTACCTGGACCTGGGCCGGGTGTGGCAGACCCTGCTGACCATCGGCATGGTGATCTGGGTCGTGATCCTCTTCCGCGGGCTGCGCCGCCGGCTCCGGGGCGAGAGCGTCGCGAACATGCCGTGGCTGTTCTTCCTGGCCGCGCTCGCCCTGCCCGCGTTCTACGCCGTCGGCCTGCTGGCCACCCCCGACACGCAGTTCACCGCCGCCGACTTCTGGCGCTTCATCGTGGTGCACCTGTGGGTCGAGGACTTCATGGAGCTGTTCACCACCGCGACGGTCGCCTATCTCTTCGTCCTGCTGGGCGTCGTCCGGGAGCGGGTGGCGCTGGCCGTCATCTTCCTCGACATCGTGCTGTACGGCGCGGGCGGCGTGATCGGCACCATGCACCACCTGTACTTCTCGGGTGAGCCCGCCGAGCACCTGGCGCTCGGCGCGACGTTCTCCGCACTGGAAGTGGTGCCCCTGCTCTTCCTCACCGTCGAGGCATGGAGCTTCCTGCAGATCGGCGCCCGCCGCCACAGCCCGTCGGACACACCGTTCCCGCACCGGTGGGCGGTCATGTTCCTGGCCGCGGTCGGTTTCTGGAACTTCCTGGGGGCCGGTGTGTTCGGTTTCCTGGTCAACCTGCCCATCGTCTCCTACTACGAGATGGGCACGGGCCTGACGGCCAACCACGCGCACGCCGCGATGATGGGCGTCTACGGCATGCTCGCGGTCGGGTTCGCGGTGTTCGCGCTGCGCTACCTCATCCCCGAGAACAAGTGGTCGGACCGCTGGCCCCGGATGGCGTTCTGGTCGCTCAACCTCGGTCTGGCGTGGATGTCGTTCGCCACCCTGCTGCCGAGCGGCGCCCTCCAGTTGTACAAGGTGGTGGAGAGCGGCTACGCGGACGCCCGCAGCCTCGGTTACCTCCAGGGTGACACCAACGTGTTCCTGGAATGGCTGCGGCTGCCCGGGGACGTGGTGTTCATCGTCGGCGGTGTGCTGCCGGTGCTGTGGATGACCTGGCTGGGCGTACGCCACCGCGTCGGCCGGACCCGGCAGCCGGGCGACGCCGAACTGAGCCTGCTGTTCACCGAGGTGGGCCCGGGCATGGTGAAGTCCGACAACCCGGCGCACGACGCCGGGGTCGAGACCGGGACCGGGGTCGAGACCGGGACCGAGGGGCGGCGCCGGGACGAGAACAGGGACGAGGACGAGGACCTGGCCGGTGAGGGGGTGACGACATGAGCGGCGAGGCCGTGCTCGTCGCCGGGTACATGACGGTGCTCCTGTTGGTCGGCATCGGCCTGGACGTCTACGGCCGGCAGAGCACGGGCGCCTGGGAGTCCCGTATCTTCGCCGGGTACCACCGGGCGGTCAGGGAGGCTCCGGAACCGGTGCGCCGGGACGCCTGGCCGCACTCGGAGGTGCACCGCTTCCACCGGGCCGTGTCGCTGTTCGTCTCCGTCGTCGCGATCGTGCTGGCGTGCGCGGAGGCGGTCCGCCACCACGCCCCGGCGGACCTCGCGCTCCTGCTCGCGGTGTCCGTGCCGCACTGCCTGCTCCTCGCCCTGCTGGGGCGCCGGCTGTACCGCACCGAGGTCGCACCGCCGGAGTGACCCGAGAGCGGCCGACAGCCCGTAGGGGTTAGAAACAGATTCTCCTGTTTCTAACCCCTACGGTTGTATCATCCACGCATGGCACCAAGACGACAGCTCACCGATCCCGGGACCGGCGCTCCGGCACAGCGGGGACGGCGAGCCGCCGTCCTGCAGATGTTGCGCGAGGCGGACGGCCCGGTGAGCGTGGCGGACATCGCCGACCACGCCGGCATTCATCTCAACACCGCCCGCTTCCACCTGGACGCGCTCGTCACCGACGGCCAGGCGGTGCGCGGCACCGCGCCGCGGGACGAGCCGGGACGGCCGAAGGTGGTCTACTCGGCGGCCGCCTCCGACGGGCCGGACGGCTCCCGCAGCTTCCGGCTGCTCTCCGACATCCTTCTCGGGGTCGTCTCCTCCTCGGTGGAGGATCCGGTGGCCGCCGCGACGCGGGCCGGTCACTCGTGGGGCGCCTATCTGACCGACGCCCCGGCCCCCACCGAGCGCATCGGCGCGGAGGAGGGGGAACGCCGGCTGGTGGCGACCCTGGAGGACATGGGCTTCGTGACGGAGCCCGAGACGGCGCAGAGCACGAAGCCGGCAGCGGGGGCGGACGACGCCCGTCCGGAGGCGGGCCCGGAAGCGGCCACCGGGGCCGGCCCGGGAGTGGTCCTGGGGGCGGAGACGGGCCCCGAGGGCGGCACCGACCGGGTGCTGCGCCTGCACCACTGCCCGTTCCGCGAGGTGGCCCAGCGTCGCCCGGACATCGTCTGCGCGATCCACCTGGGTCTGATGCGGGGCACGGTGGAAACGCTTCGGGCCCCGCTCGCCGCGGCGAGCCTGGAGCCCTTCGTCACGCCCCACCTGTGCGTGGCGACCCTGCGACGCACGGATACCGCTCCCTAGGCCCCTTTCGGCGTCGCCTTCGTCTCCTCGGTGATCCGGGCGATCAGTCCGTCGAGGACCTGCTCCGCCTGCTCCGGGTCGAAGTCCTCCCCCAGCCGCTTGCGCACACCGTCGTCGCTGAGGAGATGGTGCACGGCGGGCGTCACACCGTGCCGGGCGAGGCAGTTGCGGGCGCACTGCAGCACGCATCCGTCGATGGCGACGACCGGCCGGTCGCTGCGCGCCTTGCGGACCAGGCTCGGTACGTCCCCGCCGACACCGGCGATGCACGACATCTCGGCGATGCCGCGCCGGTCGAGCTGGATCGCGATCCAGTTGGTCATCTGGGCCGCGCTCGAACAACCCGAGCAGGAGTAGACGAGCGGCAGATCACGGCGGCGGTTCACAGGGGCCTCACTCACAACGGCGGGATCGCGCGGTGCGCTTCTCCGCCAGCCTAGGTCCGGTGCCCCGACGGGCCCATGGGTCCGTCGGGGCACGGGCAGGGCCGTTCGGCCCCGTTCAGCGCACGCGCAGTACGCCGTGCGCACCGCGTTCCGCGTCGCTCATGATGTGGGTGACGAACGGGTAGTTCCCGGCCTCGGGCAGGGTCAGCTCGACGAATCCGCCGGACGCGGGGGCGAGATCGAGGACCTGTGCGCCGCCTTGCTCCGGACCGCCCGGCTTCAAGTCGTACGCGCCCTCACGGAACACCGTGTCGAACTGCCCGCCCACGACATGGAAGGCACTGGGCACGTTCGGGCCCGCCGTCAGCACCCAGATCCGTACCCGCTCGTCGACCTTCGCGGTCAGCGGGTCGTGGTCGTACTGGTTGGCGTACCCGTTGAAGGCGACCATGTCGTGCTCCTGGGCGTTCACCTTGCCGGCGTCGGCCGTCCCGTTCTGCTTGCCGAGGTAGAACTCCGACTGGACCAGCAGGTACTCGTGGTCCACCCGCGGCAGGTTCGGCGGGTCGATGACCACGGCGCCGAACATGCCGTTGGCGATGTGCAGGGACATCGGCATGGTCGAGCAGTGGTACATCCACACCCCGCTGCGGGTGGCCTTGAACCGGTACGTCAGCGACTCGCCGGGCTGGATGGTGCGCATCGGCCGGTCCGGGGCCAGGGCTCCGGCGTGGAAGTCGATGGAGTGGCCGAGGGTCCCGTCGTTGACGAGGGTGATCTCGAAGGTGTCACCGACACGTCCGCGCAGGACGGGTCCGGGTGCCGTCCCGCCGAAGGTCCACAGCGTCTGGCGTACGCCGGGGGCCACTTCGGCCTCCGCTTCCTGCACGGTGAGGGTGCGCTTGTGCAGCCGGGGGCCGGAGGCGTCGGTCGTGGGCGGCAGTGCGGCGTCGCGGGCGGTGAAGCCCTCGGACGGTTCGGCCATCGGGTCGAAGGCGTCGGCCGCGTCGGCGGCGTCCGCGTCGGCGGCGTCCGCGTCGGATCCGCTGTCGTCCTCTGACGCCGTTCCGCCCTCGTCGTGCGCGGTGCCGTGGTCGTGCGCGGCCCCGCCGTCCTTCCCGGCCTCGTCCTCCTGGGCGGTCGCGCCGTCTCCGGTGACCTTCACCGCGAAGACCATGCCCATCTGGCGGTGCCCGACCACCGAGCACCAGCCGTCCAGGTTCCGGCCGACGACTCCCGCGTCCAGGGTCGCCCGCTTCCCGGGGGCGAGCCGGTCGGTGCGGGCACCGGTCTCCAGGACCAGGTCGTGGGTGTCGGTGCCGGTGTTGTGGAGCCGGACCACCAGGCGGTCGCCCGCGGGCACCTCGACGGAGGCCGGGGAGAAGCGCATGTCACGGATCGTCACGTCGACGGTCGTGGTGCGGCCGGTCGCCGTCACCTCGCCTCCGCCGTCCGCGCTCGTCGCGGCGGACCGCTCCAGGATCGGCAGCGACTGTACGTCCGCCGCGCCGCCCCCCGCGACGGCCAGCAGCACGACCGCGAGCCCGACGGCCACGCCGCCGAGCACACGGTGGGGGGCCGCGGGCGCCTCGGCGGGTGCCGGTGCGGCCGCCGCCCCGTCCCGGCGGCTGCGCAGGCCCCGTACGACCGTGAGGATCAGCAGAACGAGGAAGTGCAGCAGCATGACCAGCAGCAGCACGGAGCAGATCACCCGGACCATGGACGGCACCGGCAGGACGCAGAGCAGCAGCGCGGTGTTGGTGATGGTCAGCCGGGCGGGCCAGGCCCGTTCGAGTCCGGCGGTGGCGGCGCGTACGGCCGTGGGGCCGCCGCCCAGGACCACGGGGACGAGGAAGCTGAGGGCGCCGAGCAGCACTTGGGCGATCCAGCCCGCCGCGAGCGGCGCGGTCAGCAGGGACGTGCGCTCGGCCACCGTGATCCAGGAGGTGGTGGAGAGCAGGATGCCGGCCAGGACCAGCAGGGAGCCGGCCAGCCAGAGGCTGCCCGCGGCGACCGACCAGGCGGCGAAGGAGCGGGGCGCCTTCGCCCGGGCCTCGCGCACCCACGGGATGCCCGCGATCACGAGCCCGGCGGCGTAGGCGGCCACACCGGGAGCGGCCAGCGGCGGGGGGCCGAGCAGCGCGGCGGCGACGGCCGCGCCGAGCCCGGCGAGCAGGACGGGCAGGGCGGTGCGCCCGGCCCGTTCGGCGCCGTCCGCGACCCGCGTGCGCAGCATCGTGGGCCACAGGGTGATCAGCGTTCCGGCCACGGTGAGGCCGACCCAGCCGAGCAGGTTGATCAGCTCGTGCGCGATCAGCAGCCGGTCGGGGAGGTCGCCGCCGAGACTGCCGCGGGCCATGACGACGCCCAGCGCGGCGCCCACCGGCAGCAGGGCGGCGGCGGCCGTGTAGTAGCGCACCGTCATGGTGAACCGGCCGGGCAGCGCCCGGCGCATCAGCCGGACCAGCCATACGGCGTGGGCGGTGACGGCGGCGGCGACCAGGCTGCCGCCGACGAGGACGACGGGCCACCGGTCGAAGAACATGCCGCTGATCACGCCGATGGCTCCGGCGTTCAGGCAGAGCAGCCGCAGGGCCGCCGGGGCACCCCGGTTCGCCTCCGGCAGCCGGAGCACGGAGGCGGCGAAGTGGCCGGACCAGATGACGACGGCGTTGGTGACCGCGCCGAGGAGCAGGGTGTGGACCAGCAGCCAGCCGGCGTGCGGCAGGAAGTGGTGGGCACTCCCGACCACGGCGAACAGCGCGAGCCAGGCCACCACGACGGCGTTGACACCGAGGTGCCACAGGGCGCGCGGTGATCGTCCGGGCGGCTTCGGGGCGGGTCCGCCCGCCGTGGGCAGGGACAGCTGCGTGGTCACCGGGAGTTCCTCGGGTCGGCGGAGACAGGGGCGGGGGATGCGGCGGGGGCGGACGAAGCGGCAGGCTCGGAGGACGCGGCAGGGGCGTGGGATGCGGCGGGGTCGGACGGTGCCTCAGAGGCAGACGGCGCGGCACGACCGGGCGGTGCCGCAGGCACGGGGGACACGGCAAGGCCGGACGGCACCTCAGAGGCAGACGGCGCGGCACGACCGGGCGGTGCCGCAGGCACGGGGGACACGGCAAGGCCGGACGGCACCTCAGAGGCAGACGGCGCGGCA
>NZ_JBITRU010000034.1:0-87264 GCF_044540255.1 Streptomyces sp. NPDC086080 | reverse complement strand
CCACACATGGTGCGGTTGTCAGTTTCATAGTGTTTCGGTGGTCATAGCGTAGGGGAAACGCCCGGTTACATTCCGAACCCGGAAGCTAAGCCTTATAGCGCCGATGGTACTGCAGGGGGGACCCTGTGGGAGAGTAGGACGCCGCCGAACTCCTTTTAGAGCTCTGGCTCTTGGGCATACAGCCCGAGGGCCAGAGCTTTTTTGCGTTGAGGTAAGGTCGGGGGCATCGTCGACACATTTCCCCACAGGAGGATCCCGGGTGGAGGTCCAGGAGACGCGGGTGCAGACAGACCGCGTCCTCACCATCCCGAACATGCTCAGCATGGCACGGCTCGTTGGCGTTCCCCTGTTCCTGTGGCTGATCCTCAGGCCGGAGTTCGGGGGCCCGAAGAGCGACGGGTGGGCGCTGCTGGTGCTGGCCTTCAGCGGCGTCACCGACTACCTGGACGGCAAGCTCGCGCGGCGGTGGAACCAGGTCAGCAGTCTCGGCCGGCTCCTCGACCCGGCCGCTGACCGCCTCTACATCCTCTCGACCCTCGTCGGTCTCACCTGGCGTGAGATCCTGCCGCTCTGGCTGACCGGCATACTCCTGGCTCGTGAGCTGGTGCTCCTGGTGATGGTGGGGATCCTCAGACGGCACGGCTATCCGCCGCCTCAGGTGAACTTCCTGGGGAAGGCCGCCACGTTCAACCTGATGTACGCCTTCCCGCTGCTCCTGCTCAGTGACGGAAGTGGCTGGATCGCGTCACTCGCTGCTATTTTCGGCTGGGCGTTCGCCGGATGGGGTACAACCCTGTATTGGTGGGCAGGAGTGCTTTACGTGGTCCAAGTCCGCCGTCTGGTTCGTGCGGACGCTGTGGCCGATAGAACTCGCTGATTCGTACGCGCAACGTGGCGCGAGGACCCGCACTGCAGAAGTGCCGGTCGCTCCTGGCGGGTGAAGTCGGTCAGACCGTCGTCTCTTCGAGGAGGACGCTTCCGACATGAAGGCCGTCGTGATGGCCGGAGGCGAAGGCACCCGCCTTCGCCCCATGACCTCAAGCATGCCCAAGCCGCTCCTGCCGGTGGCCAACCGCCCGATCATGGAGCATGTTCTGCGGCTGCTCAAAAGGCATGGGCTCAACGAAACTGTTGTGACTGTCCAGTTCCTTGCGTCACTGGTCAAGAACTACTTCGGTGACGGCGAGGAGCTCGGAATGGAGCTCACCTATGCCAATGAGGAGAAGCCCCTCGGTACCGCCGGGAGCGTCAAGAACGCCGAGGAGGCACTGAAGGACGACGCCTTCCTCGTCATCTCCGGCGATGCCCTCACCGACTTCGACCTCACCGAGCTGATCAATTTCCACAAGGAAAAGGGTGCCCTGGTCACGGTCTGCCTGACCCGGGTCCCCAATCCACTGGAATTCGGCATCACCATCGTGGACGAGGAAGGAAAGGTCGAGCGCTTCCTCGAGAAGCCGACCTGGGGGCAGGTCTTTTCCGACACGGTGAACACCGGCATCTATGTGATGGAGCCCGAGGTCTTCGACTACGTCGAGGCCGACGTTCCTGTGGACTGGTCCGGTGATGTCTTCCCGCAGCTGATGAAGGAGGGCAAGCCTGTCTACGGCTATGTCGCCGAGGGCTACTGGGAAGACGTCGGCACGCACGAGAGCTATGTGAAGGCGCAGGCCGATGTCCTGGAGGGCAAGGTCGACGTCGACATCGACGGCTTCGAGATCTCCCCGGGCGTGTGGGTGGCCGAGGGCGCCGAGGTGCACCCCGACGCAGTCCTGCGCGGGCCGCTCTACATCGGCGACTACGCCAAGGTCGAGTCCGGCGCGGAGATCCGTGAACACACTGTCGTCGGTTCCAACGTCGTGGTGAAGAGCGGTGCCTTCCTGCACAAGGCCGTCGTGCACGACAACGTGTACGTCGGGCCCCACAGCAACCTGCGGGGATGTGTCGTCGGCAAGAACACCGACATCATGCGGGCCGCGCGCATCGAGGACGGCGCCGTCATCGGTGACGAGTGCCTGATCGGTGAGGAATCGATCGTCCAGGGCAATGTGCGGGTCTATCCGTTCAAGACCATCGAGGCCGGCGCGTTCGTCAACACCTCGGTCATCTGGGAGTCCAGGGGCCAGGCCCATCTCTTCGGGGCCCGGGGAGTCTCGGGGATCCTGAACGTCGAGATCACTCCGGAACTGGCGGTGCGGCTGGCCGGCGCGTACGCGACGACGCTCAAGAAGGGCTCGACCGTCACCACGGCCCGCGACCACTCCCGAGGCGCCCGTGCGCTGAAGCGGGCGGTCATCTCCGCTCTGCAGGCCAGCGCCATCGATGTACGGGACCTGGAGAACGTACCGCTGCCCGTGGCGCGGCAGCAGACCGCGCGGGGCAGTGCGGGCGGCATCATGATCCGGACCACGCCCGGAGTGCCGGACTCCGTCGACATCATGTTCTTCGACGGACAGGGCGCCGATCTGTCGCAGGGCAGCCAGCGGAAGCTGGACCGTGTCTTCGCACGGCAGGAGTACCGGCGCGCCTTCCCCGGCGAGATCGGTGATCTCCATTTCCCGGCGAGCGTCTTCGACTCGTACACCGGGTCGCTGTTGCGCAACGTCGACATCACCGGGATCGCGGAATCCGGGCTCAAGGTGGTCGTCGACGCGTCCAACGGCAGTGCCGGCCTCGTCCTGCCGAGCCTGCTGGGCAAGCTGGGTGTCGACTCCCTGACCATCAATCCCGGGCTCGACGAGTCCAGGCCGACCGAGACGGCCGACATGCGGCGCTCGGGTCTGGTCCGGCTCGGAGAGATCGTGGCGTCCTCCGGAGCCGCCTTCGGTGTCCGGTTCGACCCCGTCGGCGAGCGGCTGTCCCTGGTCGACGAGAAGGGACGGATCGTCGAGGACGACCGGGCGCTGCTCGTGATGCTCGACCTCATCGCCTCCGAGCGGCGCAGCGGCCGTGTCGCCCTGCCGGTGACCACCACCAGGATCGCCGAGCAGGTTGCGGCGTATCACGGCACGCAGGTCGAGTGGACGACCACCTCGCCCGACGACCTCACGCGCGTGGGCGGCGAGGAGGGAACGATCTTCGGCGGTGACGGCAAGGGCGGCTTCATCGTTCCGGAGTTCAGCAGTGTCTACGACGGCACAGCGGCCTTCGTACGGCTCATCGGGCTGGTGGCCCGCACCCAGCTCACGCTCAGCCAGATCGACGCGCGCATCCCGCGGGCGCATGTGCTGAAGCGCGATCTGGCGACCCCGTGGGCGGTCAAGGGGCTGGTGATGCGGCGCGTCGTCGAGGCGGCCGGAGACCGCTCCGTGGACACCACCGACGGCGTGCGTGTGGTGGAGGCCGACGGCCGCTGGGTGATGGTGCTGCCCGACCCGGCCGAGGCGGTCACCCATCTGTGGGCCGAGGGCCCCGACGACGCCTCCGCGCAGGCCCTCCTCGACGAGTGGTCGGCGGTCGTGGACAGCGCGGGAAGGTAGGTCCGCGGCTGCGGACGGCAGACCGGGCGGTACGCGTGCGTGCCGGACAGTTCCCAGCGGGTCCTGTCCGGCACGCCGGTAGGGCCGTTTCGGAGGTAGTGTCCGCGGCGTGCGACGATGTGCGGCATGCCGCAGCAACCCCCCGTTCGGAGCACACCCGCGCGGCCCGCGCGCCCGGACGCCTCCATGTCGTTGCTCACCAACGTCATGGATCACAGCCTCGACGACGGATACGCCGAGGCCGCCGCGCGGAAGAAGTCCAACGGGGACGGTGGCATGCCCAAGACCCTCAGAGCGAGGCTCGGTCTCGCCGGGGGGCTGGTGCTGGCCGCGCTGATCGTGACCGTCGGTGCCGCGCAGGCCCGGGTCGAGGCTCCCGTCGTCGCCAAGGAGCGCGAGGAGCTGATCGACCGGATCAATCGCGAGACCGAGGCCGCGGACAGGCTCGAGGACGCCGTCGACGAGCTGCGCGCGGATGTGAGCGCACGGCAGCGCGAAGCGCTCCGGGACAGCGGCGAAGGCGACCGGTCCACCCTGGTGGGTATCCTGTCCGGCGCCACCGCGGTCCACGGGCCCGGTGTGCGGCTGGTGGTGGACGACGCCGAGGACGCCGGCGGGGGCGGCGACGGTGACGCGCGGTCGGCCTCCGGCTTCTCCGACACCGGGCGGGTCCGCGACCGCGACATGCAGCGTGTGGTCAACGGCCTGTGGGAAGCCGGCGCCGAGGCCGTTTCCATCAATGGACAGCGACTGACCGCCCTGTCGGCGATCAGAGCCGCCGGGGACGCGATACTGGTCGACAACAGGCCGCTGGTGCCGCCGTACACGGTGCTGGCGGTGGGGGACGGCGGGCGGATGAGTGACGGGTTCCAGAACGGCGCGGACGGGCTGTATCTGCATGCCCTGCAGGAGAACTACGGCATCCGGACGGCCATCTCCACAGAGGACGACATCCGGCTGCCCGCCGCACCGAGCGTGATCGTACGTACCGCACAGCCGATAACCGAGAAGGGCACATCGTGATCGCCGTACTGGGCCTCGTCGTGGGAGTCGTGGCCGGACTGTTGGTCCGGCCCGAGGTTCCGGCGGTCGTCGAGCCTTATCTGCCGATCGCCGTCGTCGCGGCGCTCGACGCCGTGTTCGGAGGGCTCCGGGCCATGCTCGACGGGATCTTCGACGACAAGGTCTTCGTGGTCTCCTTCCTGTCGAACGTCGTCGTGGCCGCCCTGATCGTGTTCCTCGGTGACAAGCTCGGCGTCGGGGCCCAGCTGTCCACCGGAGTCGTGGTCGTCCTCGGCATCCGCATCTTCTCCAACGCCGCGGCGATCCGCCGGCACGTGTTCCGGGCGTGAGGCCGATGAATGAGCGCGAGTACGAGTACGACGGGTCCACGCGTCCGGCGGTGCCCCCGCCCGGTACCGCTCCCGTGGTCCGGCCCACCTCCGGGCTGCGCAGGGAACTGCCCGCGGAGGTACCCGCGAGCGTTCCCCCGGCCGTGGAGCAGGACAGCCCGCGGGAACCTGCCGGGCCCGCGCTGACCGGGCGGCAGCGGCTGGTGAAGGGGTTGTGGCCACCGCGGCTGACCCGGGCCCAACTCATCGTCGCCCTGCTGCTGTTCGGTCTCGGCTTCGGCCTGGCCGTCCAGGTGGCCTCCAACAGCGAGGCCGACAGCGCGCTGCGCGGGGCACGGCAGGAGGATCTGGTGCGCATCCTCGATGAACTCGATGACCGCACAGAGCGTCTTGAAGACGAGAAGCAAGATCTGGAGAAGCAGCGCGACGAGCTGGAGAACAGCTCCGACCAGGCCGAAGAGGCCCGGAAGCAGACGATCGAGAAGGAACGTCAACTCGGTGTCCTGGCGGGCACCGTGGCCGCGCAGGGGCCCGGCATCACGATGACCATCGAGGACACGAAGGGGACGGTCGAGGCGAACATGCTGCTCGACGCCATCCAGGAGCTGCGGGCGGCCGGTGCCGAGGCGATCCAGGTGAACGGTGTACGGGTGGTCGCGGGCACCTATCTCACGGAGTCCGGGGACGGCGTCGACGTGGACGGGAACAAGATCACCGCGCCCTATCGTTTCAAGGTCATCGGCAAGCCGCAGGACCTCGAGCCGGCGCTCAACATCCCCGGAGGCGTGGTGCAGACTCTCGAGAAGGAACAGGCCACCGTTACCGTGGAGCGGTCCACCAAGATCGTCGTGGATGCCTTGCGGGCGGCGAAGCGGCCTGACTACGCTCGGTCGTCCTCCCGGTGAACCGGGGGTGCATGGGGGCCGTCCGGCGAGGGCATGAGGTTGCGGGGGGTCGGCGCACCGAATGGGTGGTGCGTGGTGGAAACTGTCTGGCGGAGGCGGACGTTGTGAAGATGTCCGGGTCGGCCAATGTGTTCAGTCAGGGTTCGTCCTGCCCCACGGGCGGGTCTGTTTCGGTCAAGGGGAATCGCCCGTGAAGTTGTTTGGGAAGTTGTTCGGCAAGAGCGCGCGGCGAGGGGACGGCGACAACGCGACCGCTCGCCATCGCGCACAGCCTGACGCGGAAGGTCAGCGTCCGCTGTTCCGGGACCAAGTGGGTCAGGGCGCGCCGTCCGTTGACCCCGCACAGTCGGGCGGCATAGGTTTCGGGCAACCGTCGACCTCAGGTACGGGTGGTGGGTACTCCGACCCGTACGCGTCCCCAGCCCCAGGTGGGCAGCCGCGGCAGGAGGATCCGTCCATGTCGGCCCTGGTATGTACGAGGTGCGGTAACCGCAACGCGGAGAACAGCCGCTTCTGCTCCAACTGTGGCGCGCCGCTGAAGCCCGGAGTGGCGCCGGAGCGCCCCTCGGAGACGACGTCCACGATCTCGATCTCCGGTCTCGAGGCGTACGACGCCGAGGCCACCGGCCAGACGCAGATGCCGACGCTCTCTCCCGAGGCGCAGGCGGCCGTCGACGCCCTGCCCGTGGGGTCCGCGCTCCTGGTCGTGCGCCGTGGCCCCAACTCGGGCAGCCGTTTCCTGCTGGACGGCGATCTGACGACGGCGGGGCGTCACCCGCAGAGCGACATCTTCCTGGACGACGTGACGGTCTCCCGCCGGCATGTCGAGTTCCGCCGCAGTCCGGACGGCTCGTTCACGGTCGCCGACGTCGGCAGCCTGAACGGCACCTACGTCAACCGGGAGCGGATCGACCAGGTTGCCGTGTCCAACGGTGACGAGGTGCAGATCGGCAAGTACCGGCTGGTCTTCTACGCGAGCCAGCGGGGCTACTGACGGCCCCGGCTCCGGCCGGGGGACCACAGGGAAGGTCCATGCTTCAGACACCGAGCGGTGGTGCCGGCGACGGCACCGCCGCCGCGGACACCGGACTGATGAGCATCGGCGCGGTGCTGAGCGTGCTGCGTGAGGAGTTCCCCGAGGTCACCATCTCCAAGATCCGCTTTCTGGAGTCGGAAGGGCTGATCGAGCCGCAGCGGACCCCCTCCGGGTACCGCAAGTTCAGTGCCGGGGACGTCGAGCGCCTCGGCCATGTCCTGAGGATGCAGCGGGACCACTATCTGCCGCTCAAGGTGATCCGGGAGCATCTGGCGGCCATGGAGCGCGGCGAGGCCGTCCCGTTGCCGGCGCTGAGCCGGCCGGGGGACGGCGAGGCCGCTCGTGAGACCGTCGCCGACGGGCCCGTGCCGGCCCGGATCGGCCGCTGCCAGCTGCTCGCCGCCGCCGGTGTCGGCGAACCGGAACTCGCCGAGTGGGAGTCGTACGGTCTGCTGGCCCAGGTGGAGGACGGGGTGTACGACGCCGAGGCGGTGACCGTCGCCGGGCTCATCTCCGAGCTGGGGCGGTTCGGGATCGAGCCACGGCATCTCAGGGCGATGAAGGCCGCCGCCGACCGGGAGGCCGGTCTGGTGGACCAGGTGGTCGCCCCGCTGCGACGCCACCGGAACCCGCAGACCAGGGCGCATGCCGAGGCCCGTACCAAGGAACTGGCCGGTCTCGCGGTGAGGCTGCACGCGGCGCTGGTGCAGTCGGCACTAGGGGTGCGGCTGCCCTGAGCGCGGGGTCCACGGAGCCGGATCGGCCACCTGATCGCTGCCCGACTACCCAAACGTCCCGGGCACGGCCTAGGGTTGCTGTGTGAACGAGCTCGATGTCGTAGGTGTCCGGGTCGAGATGCCCTCCAACCAACCGATCGTGCTGTTGCGTGAAGTGGGCGGCGACCGCTACCTCCCTATCTGGATCGGACCGGGGGAGGCGACGGCCATCGCCTTCGCCCAGCAGGGCATGGCGCCGGCACGGCCGCTGACCCACGACCTGTTCAAGGACGTGCTGGAAGCCGTCGGACAGGAGCTCACGGAAGTGCGCATCACCGACCTGCGCGAGGGTGTCTTCTACGCGGAGCTGGTCTTCGCCAGCGGGGTCGAGGTGAGTGCCCGCCCTTCCGACGCCATAGCGCTGGCACTGCGCACGGGCACGCCGATCTTCGGCAGTGACACGGTGCTCGACGACGCCGGGATCGCCATTCCGGACGAGCAGGAGGACGAGGTGGAGAAGTTCCGCGAGTTCCTCGACCAGATCTCGCCTGAGGACTTCGGAACCAGCAACCAGTGAGGCCGCGAGTGCCGCGGCGTCGGCCGGACTCAGGGCCCGCGCGGCAGGCATTCGGCTAGCCTTACCCCGCGACGGGGCACGGGAAACCACTCTTAGGGTGATTATCACTCGGCGTGCCGAGTGTGGCGATCGTTGACGCACCCTTGGTGACTGCCTACCGTCGGGGAGGCAGGTCAAGGACGGAGGTCGGCGTGAGAAGCAGCGGCGACGGTACGGCTGGGGGTGCCCCCGGACACGGGTTCGCGGCGGGCGGGCCGTATCCTCCTCAGAGCTCCCGGCTCCGCCCGGGCGGGGGGTATCCCGTGCACGGCGGGGCGGTCGAGCGCGCGCCGCAGCGGCCGGCGGCTGTGCCGGGCGGCGGAGGGGCGGCGGCCATGGCGTCCGAGGAGATCGGTTACCGGGGGCCCACGGCCTGCGCCGCAGCCGGCATCACCTACCGGCAGCTCGACTACTGGGCCCGCACGGGACTGGTCGAGCCGAGTGTGCGACCTGCCCATGGATCCGGGACACAGCGGCTGTACAGCTTCCGCGATGTCGTCGTTCTGAAGATCGTCAAGCGGTTCCTGGACACCGGGGTGTCCCTGCAGAACATCCGCACCGCCGTACAGCATCTGCGGGAGCGTGGCTTCGGCGACCTGGAGCGCATGACGCTGATGAGCGACGGCGCCACGGTGTACGAGTGCACCACGTCCGACGAGGTGCACGCCCTGCTCCAGGGCGGCCAGGGCGTCTTCGGTATCGCCGTGGGCGTGGTGTGGCGGGACGTCGAGAGCGCGCTGTCGCAGTTGCACGGGGAGCGCGTCGACACGGGGGAGACCCTGGTCGGTCACAATCCGATGGACGAGCTGGCCCGGCGCCGGAACAAGGCCGTCTGAGACCGTCCGAAGCTGCCGGGGCCCTTCCGGAGCCCTCCGGGGAGGGCGTTGTCAGTGGCGTAGGGCAGCATCGGAGTGTGAGGTCCGCGCCCACCATCCTGCATCTCGACATGGATGCCTTCTTCGCCTCGGTGGAGCAGGCGTCCAAGCCGAGCCTGCGCGGGAAGGCCGTGATCGTGGGCGGGCTCGGACCGCGCGGTGTGGTCGCCACGGCCTCGTACGAGGCCCGGGTCTTCGGGGTCCATTCCGCGATGCCCATGGCGCAGGCCCGGAGACTCGCGCCGAACGCCGCGTACCTGGTGCCGAGGTTCGCCTTCTACCGGTCCATCAGCGAGCAGGTGATGGGGTTGCTGCGGTCCCTGTCACCGCTGGTGGAACCGCTGAGTCTGGACGAGGCCTTCGTCGACCTGGAGGCCGGTGGTGCCGCCTGGGACGACCGGTCGGCCCGCCTGGCCGGGACGAAGCTCCGCGCGGACATCCGGGCGGTCACGGCGCTCACCGGATCGGTGGGGCTGGCCGCCTCCAAGATGCTGGCGAAGATCGCGTCGGAGCAGGCGAAGCCGGACGGACTGGTGGTGATCGAGCCGGGCACGGAGCGGGCGTTGCTGGGACCGCTGTCCGTCCGGACCCTGCCCGGTGTGGGCCCCGCGACCGGTGATCATCTGCGCCGGGCGGGTATCCACACGGTCGGGGAACTCGCCGAGGCGGGAGAGGACGAACTCGTACGGCTGCTGGGCAGGGCCCATGGGCACGCGCTGTTCGCGATGGCGCTGGCGCGGGACGAGCGGCCCGTGGTGGCCGAGCGGGAGACGAAGTCGGTGTCGGTGGAGGACACCTACGACGTGGACATCCACGACCGGGTGCGGGTCGCCACGGAGGTGCGGCGGCTCGCCGAGCGGTGTGTGCGCAGACTGCGGGGGGCGGGACTGTCCGGGCGGACCATCGTGCTCAAGGTGCGGCGGTACGACTTCTCCACCCTCACCCGGTCCGAGACCCTGCGCGGACCCACGGACGATCCCGCGGTGGTGCGGGAAGCCGCGGCACGGTTGCTGGACTCGGTGGACACCACGGGTGGCGTGCGGCTGCTCGGGGTGGGGGTCAGCGGACTGGCCGACTACACGCAGGAGGACCTGTTCGCGCAGGCGGCGGGCATGGACGAGGAGGCGTCCGCCTCCGAGGAACCCGAGGCCTCGTTCCCGGCGCGGGACCGTACGCCTCCCGAGCGGCGCTGGCCCGCGGGACACGACGTACGGCACGCCACGCACGGTCACGGCTGGGTGCAGGGCAGCGGACTGGGCCGGGTCACCGTGCGTTTCGAGACACCCGGCTCGGCGCCGGGCCGGGTGAAGACCTTCCGTATCGACGACCCGGCCCTGGAACCGGTGGATCCGCTGCCGCTGGTGTCACGAGGACCGGGGGAGGACGAGGGAGCGAAGGCCGACGGAGGGACGGGGGCGGAGAGCCGGTGAGCGGGCGCCGGGGTCAGACCGGCTTGTCCGGGCTCGCGAGCCTGCCGAAGTCGCGGTCCTTCAGGGGAGGAGGCGCGGCGATGTCCAGACCGTAGTGGTGGTAGAGCTGGAGCTCCTGCTCGGGGGACAGATGGCGGCCCACGCCGAAGTCGGGTGCGTCCTTGATCAGAGTTCGTTCGAACGGTACGTGGAGGGCGCCGTCGATCAGTTCGCTGGGCTCCAGGGGGACGAAGGCGTCCCTGCTGAACAGGCCGGTGCGTA
Source organism: Streptomyces sp. NPDC086080 (assembly GCF_044540255.1). Lineage (NCBI taxonomy): Bacteria > Bacillati > Actinomycetota > Actinomycetes > Kitasatosporales > Streptomycetaceae > Streptomyces > Streptomyces sp. NPDC086080. Next base: position 76,594 of record NZ_JBITRU010000034.1, on the reverse strand, counting down.
TCGCCGCCCACTCCGGTACGCCGGTGGCGTCGTCGAGGTAGACCTCGTCGATGGTGCCGATCCGGGTTCCGTTGCGGTCGAACGCCTTGCGGCCGATCAGGTGGCGCGGATCGATGTCGGTCTGCACGGGCCCTCCACAGGTCGCAAACTCATTCGTCAACACCACAAAACGGCACAATCGGCGGTGCGGCCACTCGAAGACCGGTGCTGTGCTCGCTGGTACGCTGGCAATCGGCCGCTGATCCCGTGCGGGAGAGTCCTCCAGGCAGCACCGGAGGCGCCGAAGGAGCAAATCCTCCCCGGAATCTCTCAGGCACACGTACCGCACGGACGAGGTCACTCTGGAAAGCAGGGCGGGTGTCGACGGCTTCCGCTCTCACCGACGGTGAAAGCCGGACCGCCCCCGGGCGCTCCGGTGAAGCTCTCAGGTTGAGATGACAGAGGGGGAGGCCGTCCGGGCACCTGCACCGTGGTGCCCCTCGAAGGTCGTCGGACCAGGAGGCCTCCTCAATGACCGCCCCTCGCACCCCGCTCTCCGAGCTCGAACGGGGAATCCCCTTCGAGCAGCGCCACATCGGCCCCGACCACGAGGCGCGGGCCAAGATGCTCGCCCAGGTCGGTTACGGCTCGCTCGACGAGCTGACGGCCGCCGCCGTGCCGGACGTGATCAAGAACGCCGAAGCGCTGGATCTGCCCGATGCGCGGAGCGAGGCCGACGTACTGGCCGAGCTGCGTTCGCTGGCCGACCGCAACGAGGTGCTCGGTTCCATGATCGGGCTCGGCTACTACGGCACCTTCACCCCGCCCGTCATCCTGCGCAACGTGATGGAGAACCCCGCCTGGTACACGGCCTACACGCCGTACCAGCCGGAGATCTCCCAGGGCCGGCTCGAGGCGCTGCTGAACTTCCAGACCGTCGTCGCCGAGCTCACCGGCCTGCCGACCTCCGGTGCCTCCCTGCTGGACGAGGGCACCGCCGCCGCCGAGGCGATGGCGCTGTCGCGGCGCATGGGCAGGAACAAGAAGGGCCTGTTCCTGGTCGACGCGGACGCGCTGCCGCAGACCATCGCGGTGATCGAGACGCGCGCCGAGCCGACCGGAGTCGAGGTCGTCGTCGCCGATCTGAGCGACGGCATCCCCGCCGGGCTCGCCGAGCGCGAGATCAACGGCGTACTGATCCAGTACCCGGGCGCCTCCGGTGCCGTACGGGACATCAAGCCGCTCATCGACCAGGCGCACGGGCTCGGCGCGCTCGTCACCGTCGCCGCCGACCTGCTCGCCCTCACCCTGCTCAAGTCCCCGGGTGAGCTGGGCGCGGACATCGCGGTCGGCACCACCCAGCGCTTCGGCGTACCCATGGGCTTCGGCGGGCCGCACGCGGGCTACATGGCCGTGCAGGAGAAGATGGCGCGCAGCCTGCCCGGGCGGCTCGTCGGCGTCTCCGTCGACGCGGACGGTCACAAGGCCTACCGCCTCGCCCTGCAGACCCGTGAGCAGCACATCCGCCGCGAGAAGGCCACCAGCAACATCTGCACCGCCCAGGTGCTGCTCGCCGTCATGGCTGGCATGTACGCCGTCTACCACGGCCCCGAGGGCCTGCGGGTCATCGCCCGGCGCACGCACCGGTACGCCACCGTCCTCGCGGAGGGGCTGCGCGCCGGGGGAGCCGAGATCGTGCACGGCTCCTACTTCGACACGCTGACCGTCCGCGTCGCCGGGCGCGCCGACCAGGTCGTCGCCGCCGCCCGTGACCACGGCGTCAACCTGCGTCTCGTCGACGCCGACCATGTCTCGATCGCCTGCGACGAGACCACCACCAGGGCGCAGCTCGCCGCGGTGTGGAGCGCCTTCGGTGTCGAGGGTGACGTCGAAGCCCTGGACGCGGCCGCGCGGGACACGCTGCCGGACGCCCTGCTGCGCAACGACGAGTACCTGACGCACCCCGTCTTCCAGCAGCACCGTTCCGAAACCGCGATGCTGCGCTACCTGCGCCGCCTGGCCGACCGCGACTACGCGCTGGACCGGGGCATGATCCCGCTGGGCTCCTGCACCATGAAGCTCAACGCCACCACGGAGATGGAGCCGGTCACCTGGCCCGAGTTCGGGCAGCTGCACCCCTTCGTGCCGGCCGAGCAGGCGCAGGGCTACCTGACGCTCATCCGTGAGCTGGAGGAACGTCTCGCCGAGGTCACCGGCTACGACAAGGTGTCGCTCCAGCCCAACGCCGGTTCTCAGGGCGAGCTGGCCGGGCTGCTCGCCGTCCGCGGCTACCACCGGGCCAACGGCGACGAGCAGCGCACCGTCTGCCTGATCCCGTCCTCCGCGCACGGCACCAACGCCGCGAGCGCGGTGATGGCCGGCATGAAGGTCGTCGTAGTCAAGACCTCCGACGACGGCGAGGTGGACGTCGACGACCTGCGGGCCAAGATCGGGCAGTACCGCGACCAGCTGGCGGTGCTGATGATCACGTATCCCTCGACGCACGGTGTGTTCGAGGAGCATGTCGCCGACATCTGCGCCGAGGTGCACGAGGCCGGCGGCCAGGTCTACGTCGACGGCGCCAACCTCAACGCCCTGGTGGGGCTCGCCAAGCCCGGCCACTTCGGCGGTGACGTCTCGCACCTGAACCTGCACAAGACCTTCTGCATCCCGCACGGCGGCGGCGGTCCCGGGGTCGGCCCGGTCGGCGTGCGGGCGCACCTGGCGCCCTACCTGCCGAACCACCCGCTCCAGCCGGAGGCCGGTCCGGAGACCGGCGTCGGGCCCATCTCGGCGGCGCCGTGGGGTTCGGCGGGCATCCTGCCCATCTCCTGGGCGTACGTCCGGCTCATGGGCGGTGAGGGCCTCAAGCGGGCCACTCAGGTGGCCGTGCTCAGCGCCAACTACATCGCCAAGCGCCTCGAGCCGCACTACCCGGTGCTCTACACCGGCCCCGGCGGCCTGGTCGCGCACGAGTGCATCATCGATCTGCGCCCGCTGACCAAGGCGACCGGCGTCAGCGTGGACGACGTGGCGAAGCGGCTGATCGACTACGGCTTCCACGCGCCGACGATGTCCTTCCCGGTGGCCGGCACGCTGATGATCGAGCCGACCGAGTCCGAGGACCTGGCCGAACTCGACCGGTTCTGCGAGACGATGATCGCGATCCGCGCGGAGATCGAGAAGGTCGGCTCCGGCGAGTGGCCCGCGGACGACAACCCGCTCCGCAACGCTCCGCACACCGCCGCCGCCCTCGGCGGGGAGTGGGACCACCCGTACGACCGCGAGGAGGCCGTCTTCCCGGCCGGTGTGAGCGCCGCCGACAAGTACTGGCCTCCGGTGCGCCGTGTCGACCAGGCCTACGGCGACCGGAACCTGGTCTGCTCCTGCCCGCCGCTGGACGCGTACGAGGACTGATCCCTGAGCGAAGGGCCCGCTCCGGCGCCGGAGCGGGCCCTTCGCCGTCCGCGGCGGCCATACCGGGGACGCTTGCCCCGGGGGGTGTGTTCCTTCTCGTACCGCGCACCCACCAGGCCTTCTCAGGTGAGGTCGATATGGACGTTTGTCGATTTGACCCGTGCGATGGCCTCCACGCCGACCTCCAGGCCGAGTTCCTCGACGGCCTCGCGGGTGAGCAGGGAGACGAGACGGTGCGGACCGGCCTGGATCTCGACCTGGGCGGCGACATCGCCGAGCTTGATCGCCGTGACGATGCCGGGAAAGGCGTTGCGGGCGGAGGTGTACGGGGTGTCCTCGTCGGTGCTGCCCGTCTTGGCGAGTTCGACGGAGAACGCGGCGAGATCCCGGCCGTCGATGAGCCGCCGTCCGCCGTCGTCGCGGTGGGTGGCGACCCGCCCCGCGTCCGCCCAGCGGCGGGCGGTGTCCGGGCTCACTCCGAGCAGCCTCGCTGCCTGGCCGATCGTGTAGGACTGCATGCCGGTCACGATAAGGCGCGGGCAGGCCGCGGGTGCCGCTGGGCAGGGACCGCGGTCCGCTTTCGCGGGTGAGGCGGAGCGCCGTACGGACCGCGAGGTGGCCCGTGCAGACCGGGCGCGGTCACGCCTTCACGTGGGGCGGACTACGGTGAGTGACGCGCGCCGGACGCGCGTCGGGGCCGGTTCGCGGAGGATCCTGCGGTCCGGCCCCTGTTTTGCCCCGGCGGCCCGTTCCGCCCGGTCGTGCTCAGGCGGTGGTCAGGCTGGCGCCCCGGGGGCGCTGCGGGGCGATGACCCTGCCGTCGGGCAGGAGTTCACCGGTGTCCTCGAAGAGCACGACACCGTTGCACAGCAGGCTCCAGCCCTGCTCCGGGTGGTGCGCCACGAGACGGGCGGATTCCCGGTCGGCGGAGTCGGCTGAGCGGCACGGTGGCTGGTGCTGGCACATGGATGGGATCTCTCGCTCGGTGGTGACCGTTGAGTCGGCTGTCGATGCAGTTCCGCGGCGTGAAGCCTCGTTCATGACCGTCCCCCGTTGTGATAAGTCGGTCGGAAACCAGTGTTGCCCCACGGACGACGATCCGCAGGGATTTCGCGGCACCGTTCCTCATAGGTTGAGGACGCGTCACCCGCGCGGACGGTTCATCTCAACTGCACTGTCAATTCGGGTGGTTCGCCGTGGCCGAATGGGGCTAGTCCGCATGCGCGGACCCCGCCGCCCGGGGTGCCGGGCGGCGGGGTCCGCGAGGGTCTGTCAGGCCGGTGAGCCGAGCAGACGGGTCGGGGTGGCCCGATGCGTCAGCACCGGGAGCAGGTCGGTGACCCGGTGCGCGCGGTGGGCGGCGATACCGGGCGGAGCCGGGGCGAGCGGGACGAGCAGATCGGTGGCGGCCGGGTGGGCGGTGGCACCGTCCGCGGTGGGATCACCGTGCAGCCAGAGCGCCAGCATGTAGAGGCCGGGCACCGACAGCAGCCGTGGCTGGTACGGCTGTGCCATGGCCTCGGCCTGGCGCAGTGCCAGCTCGGTGGACGCGATGTACGGGCCCTCGAAGAAGCGGGAGAAGGTCCAGCCGTCGGCGGTGAGCACGGTGTCCGCGGCGGCCACGGCACGGTCGCCGGTGCGGATCAGGAAACGCCAGCCGGCCAGTCGGGTCGCGGTGCCGCCGTCGGCGGTGACCCGGTCCAGCACGTGCACGGGAAGGGGGAGTTCGGGTGAGGCGGGTCCCTGGACGCCGAGCAGCGAGGGAGTTCGCGCCTCACGGACCGCGGTCGGTGAGGAGAGCGCGGTCAGGACGGAACGCAGTGCGGACGCGGGAGCCGGGGGGACATGCAGCGGCATGGTGGGTCGCCTCTCATTCGAAGGCACAGTGGCGCGAGGGCGGGGCGTGGCGGGGCGGACGGCGCTGTCAGCTCGCGAAGGTCAGAGAGGCAGGGGCCAGGGGTCTGGGCGCGAGAGGTGGGGGCGAGCACTGCGGCACGCCACCTCCCGGCTGGATCGCTCGACCGTGGGCGCCAACCTTCTGCCTTGTGGGCGAAGTTTATACGACACGTGTTCAGGCTATGTTTCGTCTAGCCGTTTCCGGTCCGGTCGGCAAGAGCATTCCTGGCCGTTGAAAAGCGGGAATAATCCCGATTCCGGACCGGGTGCACCTCGATGACCTCGGACAATGCCCGCGAAGCGGTCGGCCAATTGTCGTCGGCGTTTTTCACGAGTTCGCAACCGGCGTGCCACACGCTTCCGCGCCATGCCCCGTGAATGTGCCACTGGTCACTATCGACCAGACTAGCGGCCGAAGGGCCCGTCCGGGACGTTATCGATCGCATCCGCGGGGCATCCTCCCTTGTGGACCGGGACCCCGGCGGCCGAGATCGGTCCGCCCATCCGAGGAGGGACACTTCGATGGGGGAGAAGGTGATGGCAGGCCGCTTCGACCTGTCCGACCGCCAGCGGTACCGCGAGAAGCTCCGCAGTTGCCTGACGGGGCTGGAGCGACTGCTGGCGGAGAAGCGGTTCGACCGCCCCAGGAACCTCATGGGGCTGGAGATCGAATTGAATCTCACGGGCGCCGACGGCATGCCGAGAATGTTGAATGCGCAAGTCCTCGAACGGATCGCCAGCCGGGACTTCCAGACAGAACTCGCCATGTTCAATCTGGAAGTGAACATTGCTCCTCATCGATTGAGCGGGCGGGTATTCGACCGCCTCGACGAGGAACTGCGCACCTCGCTCGCCTATGCCGACCGGAAAGCCGGTGAGGTGGACGCGGGGATCGTGATGATCGGCATCCTGCCGACGCTGGACCGGGACGACCTGGTCTCCTCGAACCTTTCCGACGTCGACCGTTACGCATTGCTCAACGACCAGATCGTGGCCGCGCGCGGTGAGGACTTCACCCTCGACATCGACGGGGTGGAACGCCTGAGCTGCACCTCGAAGTCCATCGCTCCCGAAGCCGCCTGCACCTCGGTGCAACTGCATCTCCAGGTCACCCCGGAGCGCTTCGCCGGGGTGTGGAACGCGGCGCAGGCCGTCGCCGCCGCGCAGATCGCCGTCGGCGCCAACTCGCCGTTCCTGTTCGGCCGCGAACTGTGGCGCGAGTCCCGGCCTCCGCTGTTCCAGCAGTCCACCGACACCCGCCCACCCGAGCTGCAGGCGCAGGGAGTGCGGCCGCGCACCTGGTTCGGGGAGCGCTGGGTCACGTCGGCATTCGACCTCTTCGAGGAGAATCTGCGCTACTACCCGGCCCTGCTGCCCCTGTGCGACGACGAGGACCCGCTCGAGGTGCTGGACCGGGGCGGCATCCCCTCACTCGCCGAACTCGTCCTGCACAACGGCACCGTCTACCGCTGGAACCGCCCCGTCTACGGCATCGCCGACGGCGTTCCCCACCTGCGCGTGGAGAACCGTGTGCTGCCCGCCGGGCCCACCGTCACCGATGTCCTCGCCAACGCCGCCTTCTACTACGGAGTCGTCCGCGCCCTCGCCGAGGACAGCCGCCCGGTGTGGACCCGGCTGCCCTTCGAGGCCGCCGCCGCCAACTTCGACGCCGCTTGCAGGTACGGCATCGACGCCCGTCTCACCTGGCCCCGGCGCGGTCGTCTCGGCGGTCTGGGCGAGGTGGACGCGGTCACCCTGGTCCGGGACGAACTGCTGCCGCTCGCCGAGGCCGGACTGGACGCGTGGGGGATCGAGCCCGCCGACCGCGACCTGTACCTCGGTGTGATCGAGGAGCGGTGCCGCCGCCGGGTGAACGGAGCGAGCTGGCAGGCCGCCACCTTCCACCGGGCCGTCGACTCGGGCCTGGGGCGCGACGCAGCCCTGGCCGCCACCACCCGCCGCTACCGTGAGCTGACGCAACAGGGAGAGCCCGTGCACACCTGGCCGGTGGGACTGCCGGAACCGGCGCCCCTGGGCTGACCCGCGCGGCATCCCCCCGGCCTGGTCCACAGCCGCTGCCCTCATACTGATCGGACCGATCGGTGATGTGGAGGCAGGTGTGCAGGCGGAGGCGGGCCCGGGGGACGATTCCCTTCCTGAGCGGAGGCTGTCGCGGACGACGCTCCGCAACGAGACACTGCTGGTGCTCGCGCTGTCCCTCGGCGCGAGCGCGGTGTCGGCGCTGATCAGCTTTGTCGGCTCGGTCACCAGGCCGGGTGGGCTGAAGGACCAGGCGGCCACCCTGAACGCCTCGGCAGCGCCGGGCCGCCCCTGGCTGGACCTGGCCTGGCAGCTCTTCGGGATCACCACGGCGCTCGTCCCCGTCGCGCTGGTCGCCCACTTCCTGCTCCGCGAGGGTGTCGGGCTGCGTGTCCTCGGCTTCGACCGCACCCGTCCCTGGTTCGACCTCGGCCGCGGAGCGGCGGTCGCGGCGGTCATCGGAAGCAGCGGCATCGCGTTCTACCTGGCTGTCCGCGGGCTCGGCTTCAACCTCACGGTGGTGCCGGAGGCGCTTCCCGAGGTGTGGTGGAAGTACCCCGTGCTGATCCTCTCGGCGCTGCAGAACTCGATCGTCGAAGAGGTCATCGTCCTCGGCTATCTGCTGCGCCGTCTCAACCAGCTGGGCTGGTCCCCGGGCGCCGCGATGGCGGGCAGTTCCCTGCTGCGCGGCTCCTACCACCTCTACCAGGGCATCGGCGGCTTCATCGGGAACGTGGTCATGGGCATCGTGTTCGTCCACCTCTACCGGCGCTGGGGCCGTGTCGGACCGCTGGTGGCCGCGCACACGCTGCTCGACATCGGGGCGTTCGTGGGATACGCGCTGCTGGCCGGCAAGGTGGACTGGCTGCCGACGGCGTGAGACGGAAAAAAGGGGGGCGTACGGCTGACCGTACGCCCTCTCTGCCGTGCCCGGGTCAGACCAGCAGGTCACCCTCGATGACGGTCACGGCCCGTCCGCCCAGCAGGGTGCGCCCGCCGCGGACCTCGGTGCGGACCCGGCCGGAGCGGGGCGAGGCCTGGAGGCCGGTGAGTACGGAGCGGCCGAGACGCTCGGACCAGTAGGGGGCCAGCGCGGTGTGCGCACTGCCGGTGACCGGGTCCTCGTCGATGCCGACGTTCGGGAAGAAGCAGCGGGAGACGAAGTCGTAGCCGCGGGCGGGGTGCTCGGCGCGCGCGGTGACGATGACGCCGCGCTCGGAGAACGCGGCCAGTGCCCTGAGATCGGGCCGCAGGGCGTGCACGGTCCGCTCGTCGTCGACCTCGACCAGCAGGTCCCCGATGTCCGGGCCGGTGTCGAAGGCCGTGAGCGGCCGGGCGCCGAGCGCTTCGGCGACGCCCTCGGGGACGGCTGCCGCGGTGAGCGGTGCGGTGGGGAAGTCCAGGGTGACGACGCCGTCCTCGCCGGGGGTGGCGATCAGCACGCCGCTGCGGGTGGCGAACCGTACCGGGCCCCTGTGCGCGCCGGTGGTGTGCAGGACATGCGCGGTGGCCAGGGTCGCATGGCCGCACATCGCGACCTCGGTCGCGGGGGTGAACCAGCGCAGTGCCCAGTCGGCGTCGCCGCCACCGGGGAGTGGGTGGGCGAAGGCGGTCTCGGCGTGGTTGACCTCCAGGGCGATGTTCTGCAGCCGGTCGTCGTCCGGGAAGGCGTCGAGGAGCAGTACCCCGGCGGGGTTGCCGGTGAAGGGCCGGTCGGTGAAGGCGTCGACGATTCGCATGCGCATGTCCCGACCGTACGGGCTGCGTGGTGGCGCGGGCCAAGGCCAATTCCCGGGTGCCGGCCCGGTCGTGGGGAGCGGCGGCCGGTGCGGCAGGGGTTGGCAGAGAGAGGCTTCCGATATATCGTTGAAGCATCGCGACAGATCAACGATGGAATGGAGTGGTTGCGATGCGCACCCATGGATACGAGCACGAGCACGGGCACCGTCACGGTGGGCCGCGCGGCGCCCGGGGCGACTTCGAGCGGCTGCGTGCCGCCTTCGGTCCCTTCGGGCCGGGGGGCCAGAGTGGTCCCGGCGGTCCCTTCGGCCCCGGATTCGGACACGGCGGCCCCTGGGGCGGACGAGGGCGCGGCGGGCCGAGGGGGAGGGCGCGGCGCGGTGACGTCCGAGCCTCGATCCTGGCTCTGCTGAAGGACCGTCCCATGCACGGCTACGAGATGATCCAGGAGATCGCCGAGCGCAGCGGCGGGGCGTGGAAGCCCAGCCCCGGATCGGTGTACCCCACCCTTCAGCTGCTGGAGGACGAGGGCCTGATCGTCAGCGCGTCGGAGGGCGGCAAGAAGCTGTTCTCCCTCACCGAGGCCGGCCGCACGGCGGCCGGGGAAGGCCCGGAGGCTCCGTGGGAGGAGGCATCCCGCGGGGTCGACTGGGAGGCCCTGGGCGAGATCCGGCAGGCCGGCTTCGGACTGATGGAAGCCTTCGGCCAGGTCTGGAAGACCGGTAGCCAGGAGCAGCGTGAGAAGGCGCTCGCCGTCATCAACGAGACCCGGAAGAAGCTGTATCTGATCCTCGCCGACGAGGACTGACACGGCGGTCGGGACCGGCCGGAGGGCGTGCGCAAGAGGGCGCGCGCCCTTCGGCGTGAAACGCCCTGATCTCGTTCGCAAGGAGGAGATTCCGGCCGGGGGTGTCCCCTTCCCGTGGGACGCGAAGATGCTTCCCGCCGGGGATGTCCGAGGGGCGCGGGACTGATGAGGTGGGCAGGTGCAACCCCGTATCCCCCGGCAGCAGGGCCGCGAGCAGCGGACGCAGGGCATTCACCGCGCGGACGGTGATGCCGGGCTCAGCGCCGAGCTGGCATCGGTGGTCGACGGTGCCCGTCGCAGGGCGGTCCGGGACGGCGACCGCCAGATCGACACCGCCCATCTCCTGCACTCGCTGCTGGAATCCGACGCCGAGGTGAGGGCCGCCGTCGGCGAGGGCACCCGGATCGCGCGGCTGCTCGGCTATCTCGTCCAGCGGAGCATCGGCTACGGCCTGCGCTGGCAGGGCTCGGTGGAGGACTCCGGAGGCGTCCTGGTGGTGACGGCGACCGCGGGCTTCTCGCCTCTGGCGGCGAGCTGTATGGAGTACGCCCGCGAACGCGCCCTCCGGGCCGGCGCGGGCGTGGCGTGCGGTACGGACCTGCTCGCGGCGATCGTCGCGGACCCGCAGGCGCGCGCCGTCGAAGTGCTCCGGCGTGCCGGAATCGACCACCATGAGTTGTTCATCCGGCTCGAGACGCCGTCCAGTCGGTGAGACAGGTGTCATAGGGGATGACGCTCCTGTCCGCGCCTGCCATCATGTGCCGGTGCCTACCTCTGTCAGTACTCGGAACCACCAGGGAAGGGGCGTCGGGCTCGGGCTCGCGCTGCTGTCCGCCGTGGCCTTCGGGGGATCCGGTGTGGCGGCCAAGCCGCTGATCGAAGCGGGCCTCGACCCGCTCCACGTCGTATGGCTGCGGGTGGCGGGCGCGGCACTCGTCATGCTGCCGCTGGCGGTGCGGCACCGGGGGCTGATCCGCCGCAGGCCGGGACTGCTCGCCGGGTTCGGCCTGTTCGCCGTGGCCGGCGTCCAGGCCTGCTACTTCGCCGCGATCTCCCGCATCCCCGTCGGTGTCGCCCTGCTGGTCGAGTATCTGGCGCCCGCGCTCGTGCTCGGCTGGGTGCGGTTCGTGCAGCGGCGGCCGGTGACCCGCGCCGCCGCGGTCGGCGTGTTCCTGGCCGTGGGCGGGCTCGCCTGTGTCGTGGAGGTGTGGTCGGGCCTCGGCTTCGACGTCCTCGGACTGCTGCTGGCGCTCGGCGCAGCCTGCTGTCAGGTCGGCTACTTCGTCCTGTCCGACCAGGGCAGCGACGGTGCGGAGGCCCCCGACCCGCTCGGCGTGATCGCCTACGGGCTGCTGGTCGGCGCCGCCGTCCTGACCGTTGTCGCCCGTCCCTGGTCCATGGACTGGTCGGTGCTCACCGGACAGGCGGAGATGGACGGTACTCCGGTCGCCGCCCTCGTCCTGCTGGGCTGGATCGTTCTGATCGCGACGGTCGCCGCGTACATCACCGGCGTGGTGTCGGTGCGCCGGCTCTCGCCGCAGGTCGCCGGTGTGGTGGCTTGTCTGGAGGCGGTCATCGCCACGGTCCTCGCGTGGGTCCTGCTCGGCGAGCATCTGTCGGCGCCGCAGATCGTGGGCGGCGCGGTCGTGCTCACGGGTGCCTTCATCGCCCAGTCCTCGGCTCCGGCGAAGGGCTCCGGGAAGCCGGTGGCCGGCAGCGGGCCCGAACGGGAGTTGTCCACGCCGGGAACCACCGCCTAAAGTGCTGATCATGCATGCGCGCGCACTCGTTCTTCCGCCTCCGGCCGCCTGAGGCGGGCCCTCCGGTACATCCGCCCGGCCGGTCGCCGGGCGTAACGGTGCTGCCCGCAGACGAAGTCCGCGGATCCCGCCGCCCCGGCCCCGGCCGGGACTGATCCGGGATCCCTTCCCGAACTTCCGCGCCCACGCCGCTGCGTGAGGTGCGTGTATCTGCGGAGAGAACACGTGTCGAATGCCGTCTCCGGCCTGCCCGTCGGGCGAGGCCTCCTTTATCTGATCGTCGCCGGTGCCGCCTGGGGCACCGCGGGCGCGGGCGCGTCGCTGGTCTATCTGACCAGCGACATGGGGCCCGTCTCCCTGTCCTTCTGGCGCTGTGCGCTCGGGCTCGTGCTGCTGCTCGCCGCCCGGTCGCTGGCGCGGCGCGCGCGGAGCACCGCCCTCGAGCCGCTCGGCCGACGGGTGCTGCGGGCCGGTGCCACTGGGATCGGGCTCGCCGTCTTCCAGACCGCCTACTTCGCTGCCGTCTCCGCCACCGGACTCGCCGTGGCCACCGTCGTCACCCTCGGTGCCGGACCCGTGCTGATCGCACTCGGTGCCCGGCTGACCCTGGGGGAGCGGCTGGGGCGCGGCGGAGCGGCGGCCGTCGTGGGCGCGCTCGCCGGACTCGTCGTGCTCGTCCTCGGCGGAGGGGAGGCGACGGTGGACCCGTGGGGTGTCCTGCTCGCTCTGCTGTCCGCGTCCGGATACTCGGTGATGACCCTGCTCACCCGCTGGTGGGGACGCGACGGCGCGGTGGACTCGTCCCGTGCGACCGTGGGGGCGTTCGCCGTCACCAGCCTGGTGCTGCTGCCGTTCGCGGCGGTCGAGGGACTGATGCCGCACAGCGACGTGCCCGGCGTGCTGCTGTGCCTCGTGGTGTACGTCGCCTCCGTCCCGACGGCGCTCGCGTACGGCCTCTACTTCGCCGGTGCCGCCGTCGTGCGGTCGGCCACCGTTTCCGTGATCATGCTGCTGGAACCGGTGAGCGCGGCGGTGCTCGCGGTGACCCTGCTCGGTGAGCGGCTGACCGCGGCGACGCTGGCCGGCACCTTGCTGCTGCTGGGCTCGGTCGCGGGGCTCGCGGTGGGCGAGGCGCGGGGTGCGCGGACCCGCAAGGGTGAGCAGGCGGCCGTACCCGTGTGACGGGGCGTGCCCTCCCCGGCCGGGAGGGCACGCGGTTCAGCCGGGTCGCCGGCGCAGGACGTGCGCGCGTGCCGCCGCGTCGCGCGCGCCGTCCCGGTCCGCCAGCCCGGCCGCGATCCGGTCGCGCACCGCCTCCGACCGCTTGCCCGCGTACTTGAACTTGGCCCGCACACCCGTCACTTCGAGCCGGAGGCCGCGGATGCCGGACAGCAGCCGTCCGTACGGTGCCTTGCCCACCGCCGCCCGCGCGGAGCCGCCCTCCGGCTGGAAGTGGCCCGTCTGCCGGTTCAGTAGCGCGGCCTTCTCCGCCGGGTCGTCCACGATGTGGGCGCGGCAGCGCAGCTGGACGGCGGCGTAAAGACTGGTCGGGACGCCGTGCTCCGGCGGGGTGCCGGGCTCGGCCTGCCAGGGACCGGGGACGAACACGTAGTCGTCGACCACGCTCAGCAGGACGTCCGGATTCGCCTCGAGCGCGTGCCAGAGGGGGTTGGGCCGGGCCAGGTGGGTGACCGCCTCGCCCGCGTCGTAGGCGAAGTGCAAGGGCTGCACGTACGGAGGTTCGCCCGGTGGGCCGTTGACCGCGAGCTGGCCGAAGTCGTGTGTGGCCAGCCACCGCTGCCACTCGTCGTCGGCGCGGGGCGCGTCCCAGGGGTGGATCAGCATCACCGGGCCGCCAGATAGCCGGGCAGTTCGGTGCCGGGCGCCAGGCCCGGGTCGGCGAGCGGGGTGCCGTACCCCTTGTTCAGCGGGACGACGCCGGCCCAGTGGGGGAGGGAGAGGTCCTCGGGCTCGTCGTTGACCCCGCCCGTGCGGAGCTTGGCGGAGACCTCGGCCAGTTCGAGACGGATCACCGCGGTGGCGGCCAGCTCCTTCTTGTCGGCAGGCCGGGAGTCGGCGGCGCGGCCCGGTACGACATGGTCGACCAGGGCGTCGAGTGCCTGCCGCTTCTCCTCGGGGTCGGTCACGTCGTACGCGAGGCCGTGCACCACCACGGAGCGGTAGTTGATGGAGTGGTGGAAGGCCGAGCGGGCCAGCACCAGCCCGTCGACGTGGGTGACGGTCAGACAGACCGGGAGGCCGGTGCCGGCGCGACCGGCCGCGCGCAGCGGGCGCGATCCGGTGGAGCCGTGGACGTAGAGGACGTCACCGATCCGGCCGTACAGCGTGGGCAGGACCACCGGCGCGCCGTCGCGGACGAAGCCGAGATGGCAGACGTAGCCCTCGTCGAGTATCGCGTGCACCAGTTCCTTGTCGTACGCCGCGCGGTCGGGGGAGCGGGTGGGGACCGTGCGCTCGGTGGGGGGATAGGTGTCGGCGAGCCGTCGCCGCGGTGGCGGGGTCCCCTGCATGGCGCTCTCCTTTGTACTAGTGCATAATTGGGTTTGTGCTAGGAGAGTATCGGATCAGTGGGCGGCGTGCGGCGGAGATTTCGTCGAGCATCGAGCGGGCGGTGGGCGAAGGGGAGCTCAGGCCGGGTGAACCGCTGCCTCCCATAAGGGAGTTGGCGGAAGGGCTCGAGGTGAACCCGAACACCGTCGCGGCCGCGTACCGGATCCTGCGGGAGCGGGGTGTCATTGAGACCTCGGGCCGACGGGGCAGCCGGGTGCGGCCCAAGCCGGCCACCACGGCACGCGACCTCATGCGGGTGGAGGTCCCGGAGGGTGTGCGGGACGTCTCCGAGGGCAATCCGGACCCGGCGCTGCTGCCGGCGCTCGCCGGGGCGTTCGCGGCGGCGGCCGGGCGGGGCGACCGGGAGCCGGTGCTCTACGGGCATGCTCCGGTGGAGCCGGAGCTGGCGCGTCTGGCCAGGGCCGGGCTGGACGCCGACGGGGTGCCTGAAGGCCCCGTGGTCGTGGCGTCCGGCTCCCTGGACGCCATCGAGCGGGTGCTGGCGGCACATCTCAGACCCGGGGACGCGGTCGCCGTGGAGGACCCCGGCTGGGGGAGTCTGCTGGACCTGGTCCCGGCACTGGGGCTGCGGACCGTCCCCGTCGGCGTCGACGACGAAGGGCCGCTCCCCGACGACGTACGGACGGCACTGGCGGACGGTGCGCACGCCCTGATCGTCACCGACCGTGCGCAGAACCCGACCGGGGCGGCGCTGAGCGAGGCACGTGCGCGTGCCCTGCGGTCGGTGCTCGCCGATCGTCCGGAGACCCTGCTGATCGAGGACGACCACGGGCACCACATCGTCGACCTCCCCCTCCACCCCCTCGCCGGGACCACCCGGAACTGGGCCTTCGTACGCTCGGCAGCCAAGGCGTACGGTCCCGATCTGCGGCTGGCGGTGCTCACCGGGGACCCGGTCACCCTCGACCGGGTGCGCGGGCGGCAGCGGCTCGGGCCTGGCTGGGTCAGCCTGATCGTGCAGCGCGCGGTGGCGCGGCTGTGGAGCCAGGGCGCGGTGGATCCGGCGGCCGTGGCGGAGCGCTACGGGCGGCGCCGGGACGCGCTGATCGGGGCGCTGGCCCGGCGCGGGACCGCGGCGCACGGGCGCAGCGGAATGAACGTGTGGGTACCGGTCCCGGACGAGACCGGCGCCGTCGCCCGGCTGCTGCACGCCGGCTGGGCGGTGGCGCCCGGAGCCCGTTTCCGGATGAACGCGCCGCCGGGTGTCCGCGTCACCGTCTCGACACTCACCGACCACGAGATCGAGCCCCTGGCCGATGCGATCGCCGCAGCGGTCGGCCGTGCCGGTCCGTCGCGGACGTACGTCTGAGGCGTGGGGAGGCGCCTCCCACACGGCCCCGTCCGAGCCCGAGAGGCCCCTGCGCGCGGGAACCCCTGGGGCGCCGATGTCCTCCTCCGTCGCGCAGCCGACCGCACCGGACCCCGCTCACCGGCGACCGCGGCAGCCGTCGATTTCCTCGGACGTGATCAGCCGAAGGGCCCCGGAATCCGCCCGGGGCGGGGGCGGGGGCGGTCGGCTGCGGGCGAGGCGTCGGCGCCGGCAGGCCCGGCCGCCGGGCGGTGCCGGTGGCGTCGCACTGGCGTGGGCGATCCCTGGTGACACCGGGCGCTGCCGGGGAACCGGACGAGCGTTGGTGAAGGGGACCCCGGCGTCGATGGCGCACCGGGACGGACATGCGTCCGGGCGTGGGGTGATGGGGCTGGTGCGGTTGTCGAGGTCGGCCGGGTCGTGCCGCTGCCCTCTTCCCGGCCCCGGCGCCGGAAGGGGGTGCCGCCGCCGTGTCTACGCCTGCCGCTTCGGCCTCACCTGGGTCAGGGCCGCGCCCGCCAGGACGATCGCCGCGCCCACCGGTGTCGACCAGGTCAGGGTCTCGCCGAGGAGGACGATGCCGGCCGCGGCGGCGATCACCGGGACGAAGTAGGTGACCATCTGGCCGGTCGTGGGGCCGACCTCGGCGACCAGGCCGTACTGGATGAGTACCGCCAGACCCGTGCCCAGCGTGCCCAGCGCGGCGATCGCCAGCAGCGGCCCGACGGCGAATGCGGTCGGGAGCGTGGTGAACAGCGGCGTCACCACGGCAAGTTGGACCGTGGCGAGCAGCAGCTGGCCGCCGGTCAGGGACAGGTTCGAGTGGCTGTTGCCTGCGAGGGTGCGACGGACGTAGATCCAGCCGACCGGATAGCTCAGCGAGGCCAGCAGCGCGAGCGCGGTGCCCCGGGCGTCCAGGCCCTGGAAACCCTGCCAGGCGCCCAGCACGGTCAGCACCCCGAGGAAGCCGAGGCCGAGCCCCGCCACCCGCACCCGGGTCGGCCGGTCCTCGGACAGGGCCACCAGCGACAGCGCCATGCCCCACAGCGGCGAGGTCGCGTTGCAGATGCCGGCCAGTGTGGACGGGATGGTCAGCTCCGCGAAGGCGAACAGCGAGAACGGCAGGGCGTTCAGCAGGAACCCGGCGACCGCGAGATGACCCCAGGTACGCGCACCGCGCGGCAGCCGCTCCCGCCGTACCGCCATGGCGACGGCGAGCACGGCGGTCCCGAAGGCCAGCCGCCCGAGGGTGACCTGGAACGGGGCGTATCCCTGGGTGCCGACCTTGATGAGGAGGAAGCTGAAGCCCCAGATCAGGGACAGCGCGCCGAAACGCAGCCGCCAGTCCAGACGGGGACGGGTGTGCTCCGGGGCGGGGTCCACCGGGCCCGGTGGGACGGTGGTCGCGGTGACGCTGCTCATGGACGCAACGATGCGGTACACCTATCTCGTAGGACAATCGAGATTTCGCACGCGGTATCTCGTAGCATCACTTACATGTTGAACCTGGAGCGTCTGCGCACCCTCGACGCACTTGCCCGACACGGCTCGGTCAGCAGGGCGGCCGAAGGGCTGCACATCACGACCTCGGCCGTCTCGCAGCAGATGTCCAAGCTGGAGCGCGAGGTCGGCCAGCAACTGCTGGCCAAGAACGGACGCGGGGTCCGGCTGACCGACGCGGGCCGGCTGCTGGCCGAACACGCCGCGCGGATCCTGTCCCAGGTGGAGCTGGCACAGTCCGATCTGGAGGCGCAGCGCGGTCAGGTCGCCGGTGAGCTGCGGGTCTCGGCGTTCCCGACCGCCGCGCGAGGGCTGTTCCCGGTCGCGCTCGCGGATCTGCGCGAACGGCATCCCGCGCTGCGCGTGCGCTCCCGCGAACTGGAACCGGAGCACGGCATCCGGGGCGTGGTGCGCGGAGATCTCGATCTCGCCGTCGTGCTCGACTGGTACAACAAGCCGATGCCGCTGCCCGACGGTCTCGTCAAGGCGCTGCTGCTCGACGACCCGGCCGATGTGGCGCTTCCGGCCGGCCACCGGCTGGCCGGACGCGAGGAGGTGGACCTCGCCGAGTTCGCCGAGGACGAGTGGATCACCTGGGGCGAGGGTGAGTTCTGCCACGAATGGCTGATGTTCACGCTGCGCTCCAAGGGCATCGAGCCGATCGTCGGCCACCGCGCGGCCGAGAGCCATACCCAGCTCGGCCTGGTCGCGGCGGGGCTCGGCGTCTGCATCGCCCCGCTGATGGGCCGCAACCC
The DNA here is from genome assembly GCF_044540255.1 of Streptomyces sp. NPDC086080. Taxonomy (NCBI): domain Bacteria; kingdom Bacillati; phylum Actinomycetota; class Actinomycetes; order Kitasatosporales; family Streptomycetaceae; genus Streptomyces; species Streptomyces sp. NPDC086080. The sequence goes on along the minus strand of NZ_JBITRU010000034.1, from coordinate 58,798 downwards.
GCTGCCCGAGGGGGTGGTGACCGTCCCGCTCCGGCAGCGTGTGCGACGGCACGTCTTCGTGGTCTGGCGCGCGGACGCGGACCGCCGCCCATCCATCCGGGCGGCCGTGCGGGCACTGCGGGCGGCGGGGGAGCGCGTGGGCGTGACCGGCGAGCACCCCTAGCTAGGGCTGGGGCGGCGTCGTCAGCTTTCTGAAGTCCCAGGACACGATCTTCTCGGGCGTCAGGCGCAGCCAGGCGTGCCTGCCGTCGTGGGGCATCTCGTCCAGGCCGAAGTTCTTGCGGGCGAACAGCGTCTCGGGAACGTCGAGTTCCGCGCGCAGCTCACCGGTACGCGGGATCTCGCCCACGAACTCCACCCGCCCGGACAACTCCGCGCCGCGCAGTTCGTCGTACTCCTCCCCCGTGTCGACCACGATCGCCACCCGGGGGTCCCGCCGCAGATCCACCCACCGCTTGCTGCGGACCACGGAGTAGAGCCACAGCGAGGTGCCGTCCCAGGTGAACCAGAGCGTGCTGACGTGCGGAGCTCCGTCGACGGACACCGTGGCGACCCGGCAGGTGCGCTGGACGGTGAGGAAGTCGTCCAGCTCGCCGGGCGTCATCATGATCTTCCGGCCCCGGCGCTGCGTGGCGGTCATACGGTCCCTTCTTCTCTCATGTCGTACCCGGCGCGGCCGGCTCAGGCGAGGGTGATCGAGTCCCCGCTGACGGTGATCTCCACCGCGGGCAGCGGTTCGGTCGCCGGGCCGCCCTTCACACTGCCGTCGGCGATGGAGAAGTTGCTGTTGTGACAGGGACAGTTGATGACTCCGTCGGCGACGCTCTTCACCGCGCACCCCTGGTGGGTGCAGGTCGCCGAGAACGCCTTGAACTCGCCCGCCGTCGGCTGGGTGACGACCACCTTGCGGTCGGCGAAGACCTTGCCCCCGCCCTCGGGGATGTCGGCGGTCGTGGCGAGCGGCACGGAACCGGAGTCCGCGGAGGAGTCCGCGGAGGAGCCCGCGGAGTCCGGCGCGTCGTCGGACCCGCCGCACGCGGTCAGCGCGACGGCGAGGCCGGCCGCTCCGGCCGCCGCCACGACAGTTCGACGGGCGGGTCCCGATGCGGAGTGAAGCGATGTGGTCATGCCGGTGTGTCCCTTCCGGGGCGGACGGTCGATCTGGCAAAAGGTACGGTCAGCGGGCCCACGCTGTTCAGGCAGTACCGAGAGCTTGGCGTGCGCGCGGTCGGACGGGTGTAAATCACAGCTGTCGTTTCACTGTCGGGCGCCGCGGTCACCGGCCGGGCCGTCCAAGACGTGCGACGACACGCCAGTAGCCTGGGGCGATGCTCAAGGAAGTCACCGCGACCCGTTTCATCGCGCCGCTGCGCGAGGGCGGTTCGCTGCCGGGACTGATCGAGGCCGACGACCTCAGAACCTACGTCCTGAAGTTCACCGGTGCCGGGCAGGGCCGCAAGACGCTGGTCGCCGAGGTGGTCTGCGGGGAGCTCGCCCGCCGGCTGGGGCTGAGGGTGCCGAGGCTGGTCACGGTCGAGCTCGATCCCGTGCTGGGGCTCGGGGAGCCCGAGCAGGAGGTGCAGCAGCTGCTGAAGTCCAGCGGCGGCACCAACCTCGGCATGGACTTCCTCTCCGGCGCCCTCGGCTTCGATCCGCTCGCCTTCGGGGTGAGCCCCGAGGAGGCCGGGCGGATCGTCTGGTTCGACGCGCTGGTGAACAATGTCGACCGCTCCTGGCGCAACCCCAACATGCTCCGCAGCCACGGCGAACTGTGGCTCATCGACCACGGCGCGACCATGATCTGGCACCACCACTGGCCCGGTGCCGCCGTCTCCGCGGCCCGGCCCTACGATGCCTCCGACCACGCGCTGAACACCTTCGCGCCGGATGTCGCGGCCGCCGCGGCGGAGCTCGCACCGCGCGTCACCGAGGAACTGCTGGCCGAGGTCACCGCGGAGATCCCCGACGTCTGGCTGGCCGGCGAGCCGGGCTTCGACACGCCCGACGATCTCCGGCTGGCCTACGCACGGCCGCTGCTCGCCCGGGCGGCCACCGTCCACCGGCACATGCACGGCCTTCAGGGGGACCAGTGAGCGACCGGCACGTCTTCGAGTACGCGCTCCTGAGGGTCGTACCCCGCGTCGAACGCGGTGAGTGCGTCAACGCGGGGGTGCTCGTGTACTGCCGTCCGAAGTCCTTCGTCGCGGCCCGCACCCATCTCGACGAGGCACGGTTGCTGGCCCTCGACCCCACCGTGGACCTGCCCGGTGTACGGGCGGCGCTGCGCGCGGTCGAGGGCGTCTGCGCGGGCGGGGACGCTGCGGGCCAGGCGGCGGGGGACGACGCAGGACGGCGCTTCCGCTGGCTGATCGCGCCCCGGTCCACCATGGTCCAGCCCGGCCCCGTGCACACCGGGCTCACCACCGATCCGGCGGTGGAGACCGAGCGGCTGCTCGACCTGCTCGTGCGCTGACCCCGGCCGCGGGGAACCCGCGGTCGCCCACGCGCACCACCCACGGTCGCCCACGGACCGTCAGGAGCGGCGGCGCTTCACCAGCTGCCCTGCCGCGAGTACGGCGCCGGCCACGAACGTGGCTCCGACGCCCAGGTCCCAGGCGCTCGGGCGGGAGTCCGAGGAACCGCCCAGCCCGCCTTGGACACCGCGCGTCGGTGCGGCGGAGGCGGGAGTCGTGGACGCCGTGGGTGCGCTGGTGGGGGCCGAAGGCGTGCGGGTGGGGGTCGCCGGAGCGGAGGTGGCAGTCGCCGTCCGGGTGGGCGAAGCGGACGTCGGCGACGGTGACGGTGGCCTGCCCGACGCGGATGCGGACGGGGCGGGCCGGAAGGTGGACGAGGTGAGACCGCGCCGGGGAAGCGCCTCGCAGGCCACGCCGTCGTCCGGACCCGGGTCCTCGTCGAGCCGATGCGGATCACTCGGGTCCAGGTCGAAGAAGGTCTGCGCGTCCTCCTGGTAGGTGAAGTCGCTGCAGTCCAGATCCTGGGCGTGAGCGGTGTCGGCCAACGGCACGATCGCGGCGAGCGCGATCAGCGTGCCTATGGCACGGGTGCGACGACGCATGGGGTGCCTCCTTCCGGTCACGGGTGGCTCGCGCTTCGACGTTAGGAGCCGCCCGGCGCGGGGGCGCGCGGCGCTGGGCCGATCGGGTGCTTCGCGCGCACGCCGGTACGGCACACGCCGGCTCATGGCGACCCGCGGCCGGGGAGGTCCCCGCGCGGGGAATGGATCACACACGCACGGTGTGCCGTTGACACCGGGTGCCAGGGCTTCTAGCGTCACGTCTGCTGAAGGTACTAAGCGGTCGCTCATTGAACTGAGTCCGGCCGCAGGAGCCGCATCCCAAGGGCGAGGAGAAGCAGCAATGTCCACCACTGAGCAGCGGGTCGCGGTCGTCACCGGCGCCGCACGCGGCATCGGCGCCGCCACCGCCGTACGACTGGCCGCGGAAGGCCGCGCGGTCGCCGTGATCGACCTCGACGAGGCCGCCTGCAAGGACACCGTCGAGAAGATCACCGCAGCCGGTGGCAAGGCCCTCGCGGTCGGCTGCGACGTCTCCGACGAGGCGCAGGTCGAGGCCGCCGTCGCGCGGATCGCCGAGGAACTCGGCGCGCCGACCATCCTGGTCAACAACGCGGGCGTGCTGCGCGACAACCTGCTGTTCAAGATGAGCGTCGCCGACTGGGACACCGTCATGAACGTGCATCTGCGCGGCGCCTTCCTGATGTCGAAGGCGTGTCAGAAGCACATGGTCGACGCCGGATTCGGACGGATCGTCAACCTGTCCTCCTCGTCCGCGCTCGGCAACCGGGGCCAGGTCAACTACTCCGCGGCCAAGGCCGGTCTGCAGGGCTTCACCAAGACCCTCGCCAAGGAACTCGGCAAGTTCGGCGTCACCGCCAACTCCGTCGCCCCCGGCTTCATCGCCACGGAGATGACCAAGGCCACCGCGGACCGTGTCGGCATGGGATTCGAGGACTTCAAGGCCGCCGCCGCCACCCAGATCCCGGTCGCCCGCGTCGGCGAGCCCGAGGACATCGCCAACGCGATCGCCTTCTTCACGGGTGAGGCAGCCGGCTTCGTCTCCGGCCAGGTTCTGTACGTCGCCGGCGGACCGCTCGACTAGGAAGACCGGGAACATGACTGCTGTGGAACTTTCGGGCAAGGTCGCCCTGATCACCGGCGCCAGCCGCGGCATCGGCTACGGCGTCGCCGAGGCGTTCGTCGCGCGCGGCGACCGGGTCTGCCTCACCGGCCGGGGCGAGGACGCCCTCAAGGAGGCCGTCGAGAAGCTCGGCCCGGACCGGGCCGTGTACATCGCGGGCAAGGCGCACGACGAGGCCCACCAGACCGCCGCCGTCGAGCGCGTCATGGAGGCCTTCGGCCGCGTCGACTACCTGGTCAACAACGCCGGCACCAACCCGGTGTTCGGGCCGATCGCCGACCTCGACCTGAACGTGGCGCGCAAGGTGTTCGAGACCAATGTGATCTCGGCGCTGGGCTTCGCGCAGAAGACCTGGCACGCCTGGCAGAAGGACAACGGCGGCGCGATCGTCAACATCGCCTCCGTGGCCGGCCTCGCACCCTCGCCGTTCATCGCGGCCTACGGAGTCAGCAAGGCCGCGCTGATCAACCTGACCCAGCAGCTGGCACACGAGTTCGCTCCCGCGGTGCGGGTCAACGCCATCGCCCCGGCCGTGGTGAAGACCAAGTTCGCGCAGGCGCTGTACGAGGGCCGGGAGGCGGAGGCCGCCGCCGGATACCCGCTGGGCCGGCTCGGTGTGCCGTCCGACATCGGCGGCGCCGCCGCCTTCCTCACCTCCGACCAGTCGGACTGGGTCACCGGCCAGACCCTGGTGGTCGACGGCGGCATCTTCCTGAACGCTGGCGTGGCCTGACCCCGGTCCTCCCGCGCCCACACGCGCGCGGGAGGTGCCTGAACCGTCCCGACACGGGCGCCCGTTGACGAAAACGGCGCCCGTGTCGGCGCATCCGGGCCGCGACGGGGAGTGACAACGTAGTCATCAAGAGTTGATCTCAAGGGTCACACGGGGGAGGGTCAACCGGCGTGTCACTGCGGTATGGTCTGCCGACCCATGGCATGGCAGATCTAGGAGCGTGCGCGTGTTCAACCGGAACCGATGCCTGCGGCGGGTGGCGGCCATCGCGTCCATATCGTCCCTGGTGACCGGATGCGGCCTGTTGTCGCCCGGCAGCCCGGACGACGAGGGACCCATCGTCGTGGGAACAACCAGCTCGCCCAGCACGCTGGATCCTGCCGCCTCCTGGGACAGCTCCTGGGAGCTGTTCCGCAACATCTACCAGACACTGCTGAGCTACCCCGTCGGTGCGAGTACGCCGCAGCCGGACGCCGCGGAGAGCTGCGAGTTCTCCGACACCTCCAACCAGGTGTTCCGGTGCGAACTGCGGGAGGGGCTGAAGTTCTCCGACGGCAGCGCGCTCGACGCCCAGGCGGTCAAGTACTCGATCGACCGGATCCGGAAGATCAACGTCAACGGCGGTCCGGCCGGTCTGCTGGGAAGCCTCGAACGGGTCCAGGCGCCCAACGAGCGTGAGGTCGTCTTCTACCTCAACAAGCCGGACGCCACCTTCCCCTTCGTGCTCGCCACCCCCGCGATGTCGATCGTCGACCCGGAATCCTACCCGGCGGACGCGCTGCGCGAGAACTCCGGCATCGTCGGTTCTGGGCCGTACTCCCTGAAGTCGTACGAGGAGGGCAAGGAGGCCCGGCTCGTCCGCAACGACCGCTACCAGGGCTTTGCCGAACGGAAGAACAGCGCGGTGACCGTCCGCTACTTCCAGGAATCCGCCAAGATGGTCAAGGCGCTGCGCGACAAGGAGATCGACCTGACATACCGCGGGCTGTCCGCGGGCGATGTCATCGAATTCCAGGGCAGGGTCTCCAAGGAGGAGGAGATCCAGCTCATCGAGGGCAGCGGAACCGACATCAGCTACCTGGTGTTCAACCCGAAGGACCCGTGGGCCGGCAAGAAGAAGGTGCGCCAGGCCATCGCGCAGATCGTCGACCGCGCGGCGATCGCGCACAAGGTCTACAGGGACACCGTCGACCCGCTGTACTCCATGGTCCCCAAGGGGCTGACCGGGCACACCACCGGCTTCTTCGACGACTACGGCGAGCCCAGCGTCGCCAAGGCCCGGGAGATCCTTACCGACGCGGGCATCACCGAGCCGGTCCCGCTCACGCTCTGGTACACCACGGATCGCTACGGCTCCGAGACAAGGCTGGAGTTCAAGGAGCTCGAGCGCCAGCTGGAGGCGTCGAAGCTGTTCGACATCACGCTCAAGAGCCGCCCGTGGAAGACCTATGTCGAGGGCTACCAGAAGGGCGAGTACCCGGTGTTCGGGCGTGGCTGGTTCCCCGACTTCCCGGACGCGGACAACTTCATCGCCCCGTTCGTCGGAAAGCAGAACGCGCTCGGCACGCCCTACGAGGCAAACAAGATCACGAACGATCTGCTGCCCAGCTCGCGCCGGGAGAGCGACCGTGCCAACGTGGTGAGGCAGTTCGAGGAGGCCCAGGAGATTCTCGTCGACGACGCGCGGCTGCTGCCGCTGTGGCAGGGCCGGCAGTACGTGGCGGCGAGCCGGGAGGTCGGGGGAGCGGAGCGTTCGCTGGACCCGTCCACGATCATGATGCTGTGGCAGCTGTCCCGGAAGACCAGCTGGTAGGGCCGGGAACACCCGGCCGCGGGGCCGGTTGTCAGTGGTCGCCTGTAGGTTTCGTGACCTGGAAGTGACCGCAGACGTAAGGACATTGACGTGACCGACATCGCCATGCTGCCCGAGTCCTGGCGCGGGGTTCTGGGCGACGAACTGCAGCAGCCCTACTTCAAGGAGCTGACCGAGTTCGTCGAGGAGGAGCGGGCGAAGGGTCCCGTCTATCCGCCCCGCGAGGAGGTCTTCGCCGCGCTCGACGCCACGCCGTACGACAAGGTGAAGGTCCTGGTCCTCGGCCAGGACCCCTACCACGGCGAGGGCCAGGGGCACGGCCTGTGCTTCTCGGTCCGGCCGGGTGTCAAGGTCCCGCCGTCGCTGCGGAACATCTACAAGGAGATGCACGCCGAGCTGGGCACGCCCGTGCCGGACAACGGTTATCTGATGCCGTGGGCCGAGCAGGGCGTGCTGCTGCTCAACGCGGTGCTCACGGTGCGCGCCGGTGAGGCCAACTCGCACAAGGGGCGGGGCTGGGAGAAGTTCACCGACGCGGTCATCCGCGCGGTCGCCGGCCGCCCCGACCCGGCGGTCTTCGTGCTGTGGGGGAACTACGCTCAGAAGAAGCTGCCGCTGATCGACGAGAGCCGGCACGTGGTGGTCAAGGGGGCGCACCCCTCGCCGCTGTCGGCGAAGAAGTTCTTCGGCTCCCGTCCGTTCACCCAGATCAACGAGGCGGTGGCCGCGCAGGGCCACGAGCCGATCGACTGGTCCGTCCCGTCCCTGGGCTGACGTCGGCCCGCCGGGTGCGGACCGCTTCGCCGGACCCCGCACCCGGCCCGCCCCCACGTCTGCGGAGCGCCCTGTCCGGTATGACCCCTGCCGGCGGTTAGCGTCGGTGGCGACAGCCGGCGAGCGGTGCGGAGGACGTGGTGGCGGAGCGACGGGAGCAGGCGGCGCCGGACGCCGTACTGACGCGGATCGGTCAGGGCGTGATGCTGCACCACGCGGGGGACCGTGAGGAGGCGCGCCACCGCTTCCTCGGTCTGTGGGCGGAGATCGGCGAGCACGGCGACCCGCTGCACCGCTGCACCCTCGCGCACTACCTGGCCGACACCCAGGACGACCCCGGGGACGAACTGGCCTGGGACCTGCGGGCCCTGACGGCGGCGGAGGAGGTCCCGGACCACCTGGCCGGCGCTGATGAGGGGTCCCTCGCGGTGCGCTCCCTCTACCCGTCGCTGCATCTGAATCTCGCCGCCGACTATGCCCGCCTCGGCCGGCCCGACGCCGCCCGCAGCCACCTCCGCCGGGCCCGGGGCGCGGCCCGCGCCCTCACCGGCGACCGGTACGGCGAGAGCGTCCGGGCCGCCATCCGGCGGCTGGAGATCCGGCTGGACGAGGACGGTACGCCCGGCGGCCGGGTACCGCCGGGACAGCATTCCTAGGACACCTGGGCGGACCGTCCGGCACCTGTGCTGCCGGGCAGCGGCGGCCGCAGGCCGCACCCGTGTCGTGCCGTTCGCCGGTGCCGCCGGGGTCTCCTCAGCGGCCGTAGGTGTCCTGGCAGATGGCCGCCTGCGGACTGTCCGCGGGCCAGCCGCCGTACTCCCTGCCCAGGGCGCAGAGGTCCGCCTGGCCGCCGGTTCCGGGGCGCATCGACGCCGCCGCGTCGGGGAGTTCCACCGACGGGTGCCGCGTGGGAACCGGGTTGTCCGGCTCGGGGCGGGGGGCACGCGTCTGCCCGTTCCGTCCGTCGGCGGGCGTGTCCCGGTCCGGTGCGGTCGTGGGGGCGGCGCGGTGCGACGGAGACGCGGGCGTCTTCGGGGACCGGGGCGTGCCGACCATCTCCAGCGCCTCACTCGCCGGTGCCTGCACGATCTGCGTCTCGTTCCCCCCTACCGGGCGTGGCCCGAACCCCGGGGACGTCGTCGCCGGGCCGGGTGCGAGGGGACGCTGGACCGTCACACAGCCCGGGAGGGCCAGGACCGCCACGGTCACCAGAAGCGTTGCTGTGGTCGTCGTTCGATGCACCCGTGCCACTCTGCTGGCTCCGGCCGCCCCGGAGGGGGCGGACAGGCACAGCATGCCCCGCACGAGTGATGTCCCGCCCCGTACGGAGGCCCCGTCGGTGTGGCGGGTGACGTCAGTCGCCGGTGGCGCCGTCGATCCGCTCGCGGATCAGATCGGCGTGGCCGTTGTGCCGAGCGTACTCCTCGATCAGGTGGGTGTAGATCCAGCGCAGGGTGTACGGATCGTCGCTGAAGCGGTGGCGGCCCCGGGACGGATCGTCCAGGGCGAAGCCGGCCGCGCTGCGCCGAGCGGCGGCGATCTCGGCCTGCCAGGTGGTGTACGCCTGCTGCCAGGTGTCGCCCTCGGACAGATGGAACTCGCCGTCCGGGTCGGCCTCGCTGTAGTAGAGGGGCCCCGCGTCCTCGTCCGCGAGCACCCTGCGGAACCAGCCGCGCTCCACCTCCGACATGTGCCGCACCAGGCCCATCAGGGACAGCTTCGAGGGCGGCACCGAAGCGATACGCACCTGCTCGTCGGTCAACCCCTCGCACTTATGGGCGAGGGTGCTGCGGTGGTAGTCCAGCCAGCCCTCCAGCATGGTCCGCTCGTCCGCGTCGGTGGCAGGTTCACTGCGCTCGGTCGCCATGCCGTCATCCTTGCCCGGCACTGATCCACTCCACCAGGGCTTTTCACACGGAGCGGACCGGTGGGAGTTCCCGCCGGTCGGAGCGCACCTCGGCGAGGCTCGTCCCGCGCGTACCGAGGGAACCGCCATGCGGGGAGAACACCGGGCCGTCCCTCTGTCCGCCCGCCTGCTCGAGCGGAGCCGGGAGCCGGCGAGGCCGTATGCTCGCAGCGGACGACGGCGAGCAATGGCTAGAGGGGAACACCGCGTGAAGGTCGGCTGCATCGGACTCGGTGACATCGCGCAGAAGGCCTATCTCCCGGTGCTGGCCGGACTGCCCGGAGTCGAACTGCACGTGCAGACCCGCACCCCCGCGACCCTCGACCGGGTCGCCGACGGCCTCCACCTCCCGGCGGACCGGCGCCACCCGGATCTCGGCTCACTGCTCGCCCGGAACCTCGACGCGGCCTTCGTGCACGCGCCGACGGAGGTCCACCCGCAGATCGTGACCCGGCTCCTCGAGGCGGGCGTACCGACGTACGTCGACAAACCGCTCGCCTACGAACTCGCCGACTCCGAGCGGCTGGTGACCCTTGCCGAGGAGCGGGGCACCAGCCTCGCCGTCGGCTTCAACCGCCGCTTCGCCCCCGGCTACGCGCAGTGTGCCGACCACCCGCGCGAGCTGATCCTGATGCAGAAGAACCGCGTCGGGCTGCCGGAGGACCCGCGCACGATGATCCTCGACGACTTCATCCACGTCGTGGACACCCTGCGCTTCCTCGTGCCCGGCCAGGTCGACGACGTGACCGTGCGCGCCCGCACCGACGGCGGGCTGCTGCAGCACGTGGTGCTCCAGCTCGCCGGGGACGGCTTCACCGCGCTCGGCGTGATGAACCGCCTCAGCGGTTCGGCCGAGGAGATCCTGGAGGTCTCCGGGCAGGACACCAAGCGTCAGGTCGTCAATCTCGCGGAGGTGATCGACCACAAGGGGCAGCCGACCGTACGGCGGCGCGGGGACTGGGTGCCGGTGGCGCGCCAGCGCGGCATCGAGCAGGCGGTGCTCGCCTTCCTGGACGCCGTGCGGGCGGGCAAGGTCCTCAGTGCCCGGGACGCGCTGATGACCCATGAGCTGTGCGAACGGGTGGTACGAGCGATCCACGAGCGCTCCGCCTGAGACGCACCGTTTCGGTGACACCCCACGCCGCGAGGATCAGCAGCGCCGCGTACGGCGGCCAGTCGCCGAAGCGCACGTAGAGCGTGGTGCCGGACGCCAGCGGCACCTCGTACACCTGCGCGGCCACGGTGTCCGTGCCGAGCCACCGGCCGACCCGCCCGCCGTCCGGCCCGTACACGGCGGAGACGCCCGTCAGGGTCGCGTGCACCATCGGGCGGCCGGTCTCGGCGGCGCGCAGCGCGGCGAGCGAGGCGTGCTGCTCGGGCGCCCAGCTCTGCTGGAACGTCGACGTGGAGGACTGGGCGAGCAGCACATCGGCGCCGTCCTGGGCGAGATGCCTGCTCATGTCGGGGAACGCCGACTCGAAACACACCATCGGACCGATCCGCAGCCCGCCCCCCGCGTCCATCACCACCTGCTCGGAGCCCCGCCTGCGGTCCTCACCGGCCGCCTTGCCGACGGAGGTCACCCAGCCCAGCAGGGAGCGCGCCGGGATGTACTCGCCGAACGGAACCAGCCGCATCTTGTCGTACCGGTCTCCGGTCGGACCTTCCGGGCCGATCAGCACCGAGCTCTTGTAGATGCCGGGTTTGTCCGAACGCCGGGCGTCCACGTTGACCAGGATCGGGGCCCCCGTCTCGCGGGACAGCGCGGTCAGCCGCCGCCCGAGGTCGGGCCGGTCCCCGAGGTCGAAGCCGACACTGCTCTCGCCCCAGACGACCAGGCCGACGTCCTGCCCGGCCAGGTCGCGCGTGAGCTGCTCCTCGCGGTCGAAACGCCGGTCGGCGCTGTCCCGGCCGGCGACGACGCCCGGCTGCACGAGTGCGATCCGGACCCGGTCGCCGGTGTCCGGGCGTGGTGCCCAGACCCAGGCGGCGGAGGTGACGGCGGCCGTGGCGACCAGCCCGGCCAAGGCGGGCAGCCGGGCCTGCCGGATCGCGACCAGCACGGCCAGGGCGACGTTGAGCGCCACCACCAGGAAGCTCGGCAGCCACACCCCGCCCACCGACGCCAGCCGCAGCGCGGCCGGCACGTCCCACTGGCTCGCGCCGAGCACCCCCCAGGGGCCGCCGAGTCCCTGCCAGGAACGGATCAGCTCGATGGCCAGCCACCCCGACGGCACCACGAGGAGCGCGGCCGCGACCCGCCCCCGGGACGGCACCCCGCCCAGCAGCCGCCGCACCAGCCATCCCCACGGCGCCCACAGCGCGCCCAGCAGGGCGGCGATGACGAACGTGAACACATGCAGGTTCGGCAGCAGCCAGTGATGCATGGCCAGCATGAAGCCGAACCCGCCCCACCAGCCGTCGAAGGCCGCCCGTCTTCCCGCCGGCGCGGTCCGGGCCAGCAGAATCCATGGGACCAGGGCGACGTAGGCGAACCACCACAGGGACGGGGCGGGAAACGCCAGGACGGGCAGGGCGCCCGCGACCGCGGCGGCGGTCGAGCGGCGCCAGGGGGAGGCGAGCCAGTCGCCGAGCGTCTTCATAGGCGCCTCCCTACCCCGTGGTGCCTCCAGTGTGCGTCCCGGACGTGATCCGGAACAGTTCACGCCGGATCAGTTGATCACAGGGGCCGCCGCCCGCCGGTCGGGAACACGGCGCCATTTCTCCCGTACGACGACCTCACTCAGCCGCCAGCCGTCGTCGGTGCGCACCATCGAGAACGCGTACCTTCCGCCGCACAGGAGGTCCGGCGCGGCGGACACGCCCTCCGGGCCGGTGCCGACCATGGGGTTCATATAGTCGGCCCGCACCTGGGCCGTGTCGCCGCGGTCCTGCTCCAGGATCCCGAACCGCACCCGCCGGTTGACGATCAGATGCTGCTGTACGGGATACATGGCGAAGCTCTCCGCGAGCCACCCGGCCACCGCCCCGGCACTCCCCTCGATACCGCCGGCCGAGCGGTAGTCCGCCCGCCCCTCCGCCGTGAACAGCCCTCGGAACGCCTCCCAGTCACCGTCCTCCACGGCGATCGCGTACTCGGTGACGAGCCCGTCCAGGGCCAGCCGGTCCCTCACGGTCGCGAGCTCCACACGCTGGGTCATCGGCTCAGTGTTGGCCATGGAACGGGCGACGCCAAGAGGCGTGCGCCGATATTCACTGGCGTGCGACCGTGCCGCGGCCGAGCCTGTAGCCCGTGAACAGACAGCCGGCCGATCAGCGCCCCGACGAGCGCGCCGCCCTCCAGCTCCCGGACGCGACCCCGATCCTGCACCTGTCCCGCGTCACGCACGGCACCGACGACCGCCCGCTGATCCTCGAAGAACTGCGGGTCAGTGCGGACCGTGCCGAGTTTGCCTACCGGATCACCGCCGACAAGCAGCCCGCCCGACGCCGCAAAGCATGAGGGACGAGGAGCATCGGTCGAAACCGCCTTCACTTCCTCAAGGGCGCGCCTACGGCGCGCCGGGCCGCCCGGCCGCCCCGGCCGGGCGTGCGGCGTGGCCGCCGGTCCCGTCCGATCGCCGAGCGCCCCACACCGCAGCCCGCCCAAGGAACCGAGGCGTCGACGAGCAATCGTGGGCCGGGGCGTAGTCGGCCGGGGGTCGCCGGCCTCCGAGACTTTAGGCAGCTCCCATGGGGCGAGCCTCGAAGAACAGGGGGCCCATCGGGCACATACGCGGGCAGCACCAGTGCCTGCCCGATTCGCCGGGCGAGCGTAGGGCCCCCTGTTCACTCGCCCCATGGCAGCTACCGCCCAAAGTCTCTCCGGCAGGCGACGTGCCCACGCGCGCCGCTCACCGGCGAGAAGGCCCCTCATGCCGCACCACTGCTACCGTCTGCGAGCCCTTCCAGGAGCCCGGCGAGCAGCTCAGCAGCTTCCGGCCGGCCCGCCAACCGCACGACCCCGCGCCCATCCCCGTCCGTCGAGGCGACCGCCCGCACGGCGGACAGCTCGAAGCCCACCCCGAGAAGCGCACGGTTCAACCGGTCGGCAGCCTCACGCGCCGTGCGCCAGCCCGATACATAGTCGACTCCCGGCACCCACAGGCCGTAGTCCTCCCCTGCGACATCATCAAGACCATCGCTGAGCCAGCTCTCACCCGAGCCAGTCACCTTGCCCACCTCTGTCCGATCCAGGTAACGAGACGTCACTTCTGTTGGGACCGGGGCAAGCACGCAGCACGGCGGCCCCGGTACCATCAGGCACCGGGGACCGCCGTGTTCCCAGCCGGGCCACCCTTCGCTTTCCAGGGCTGATGGGGTGGCCCGGTCTCGGTTTGTGGTTGTCAGGCGCGGCCCTCCGGCCGGGAGGGGAGCTCTCGGAAGTCCGGAGGAGCCGCGCCCTGGCCGGAGGGGTCAAGTTCCGGCCGGTTACCGGGCCGCCGCCCGCTCCCGATCGCGAAGGAGCGAAACCAGGGCAGCGGCCCGGAGATCATCAGTGCGGTACTGGCTTCGCTTCGCCGTTCAGATCAAAGCGGGCCCAGACCGTCTTCCCGCCGCGCTCCTCCGGCGTCCACCAGACCGCCGCCGCCAGGCGCTGAGCAATGAGCAGCCCCCGACCGCTGTCGGGCAGCACCGCTTCAGGCAACTCTCCGAGCAGTCCCGAGGAGAACACCTCTCCCACCGGAAGCAGCGGAGGAGTCGAGTCCTCGTCGGCGACACCGACGAACAGCCACTTCGGCCACAGCTTGAAGATCAGGTCGATGCGCCGACAGCCACCGGGGGTGGACAGATGCCGGTCCGGTACGGCGTGGTTCACCACATTGCCGACCAGTTCCGAGACAACCAGCCGAGCATCATCCACAACCTCACCGGCGCCCGCACCCCGGAGGAACACGGCCGTCATGTAGCGCGCGACACGCGCCGTGTCACTGAACTCGGCGAACAGCGTCAACGACAGGAAGTGCCCGTCCGAGTACGGCTCCGGCGTCGCGAACCAGTGCGCATACGCGTCCAGTTCACCCGCCAACCGTTCGGTCTTCCCCGCATCCATCACTTCCCCTTCCGAGACCCCGGGGCCCTCGTGGCACCGCTTGCTGCACACACGCCAGTACACGGCGAAGCAGGCGTCACCGGGAGCGTTCACCAGGGGGTTCACGTGAACACCGGCAAAGGCAAAGGGGGTTCATCAATGAACCCCCAAGGCTGATACTGCTGTGACACGATGAACACTCGCCGTCATTCTCGGGTTGGCAGGGGAGCATGAGCCGAGAGCCGAACGCGCAGTTGATCGCCGTCATGGAACAGGCCAAGGTCTCGAACAAGGGCCTTGCGAAGCGCATGAAGGACACCGCCACCGCACGCGGTATCAACCTTGGAACCACGCACGTATCCGTGCAGCGATGGCGAGACGGCGCAGGCATCCAGCCCCAGACAGCGGCGATCATGGCGGACGTACTGAGCGCCAAACTCGGCCGCCGTATCACGCCCGGCAATCTCGGGTTCTTCGACCACGCGCAGCCCGCCGCCCACAGCCAGTCGGCTACCCGAGCACCGTTCCCGAAGTGCTCTCCACGCTGGGCAGCCTTGCAGAAGAGAACGTCGGGACCCCCGTCGACGACCGGCTGATCGTTGCGGACGGTGACCTCAGCTCCGCAGTCCTCTCATGGATGATCGCGCGCCCCGACGGCATTCAAGCCGACCGTGCCGGACGCCAACGGGTCGGCATGCGCGACGTACGCGCGATCAGGGACGCCGCAGGCATGTTCATGCAACTCGACTTCAAGTACGGCGGGGGCCACGGCCACAAGGCGTTACGCCACTACTTCCGCCACGAAGTCCTGCCCCTGCTGGACGCCAGTTACAGCGAGAAGGTGGGCACCGCCATATTCGGCGCCGCCGCAGAGGTCTCCCAGCTCCTGGCGTGGACCGCGTACGACACCGGGAACCACCGACTCGCCCACCGCTACCTGTCGTCCACACTCCGTCTGACCCAAGTCATCGACGACCGCATGTTCGGCGCCCGAATCCTCGGCAACCTCAGCCACCAGGCGAACTACCTCGGCAACCACGCCCAAGCCATCCAGCTCGCCCGCGCCGCCGTCGAGGGAGCCAAAGGTCGAGCCACCCCACGCGCCATGTCCAACTATTGGGCCATGGAAGCCCGCGCCCTCTCCAACGCAGGCGAGAAGGCCGGCGCGGCCTGCGCCATGAACGAGGCGGAACGCCACTTCGAGCACGCCGACAGCGCCGACGACCCGGCATGGCTGAGCTACTTCGACGAGGCGGAACTCACGGGCGAGTTCTGCCACTGCTTCCGCGATCTGCGGATGCGCCGGGAAGCAGTCGCGCAGGCACAGCGCGCCGTCGACAGCACCGACCCGGCATACGCCCGTACCCTGGGTTTCTGCCGCATGGTGCTCGCCCAGAGCCAGCTCATAAACGGCGACTTGAAAGCCGCGGTCACCACCGCGAGTCTCGCAGTAGACGGTGGGGACTCCCTCCAGTCCTCCCGCTTCCAGCGCTACGTGACCGACTTCCAGGCCGAGGTGAGCACACACGCGGCCCACCCCGCCGTAGTCGCGTTCAACGAGAAGGTGAGCGAGGCACTCGCCCGTCTGGACGACGACGAGTAGTGACTACCACGGCCGCCAGTCCCGAGGCGCGTCATCGTTGCGCAAGGCCGCGATGCGTCGGCGGTACTCAGCAGCCGTCCTCTCGTCCTCCCGTACGTTCTGCATGAGCCACGTCGTCATGCCGAACTCCTGGAGCCGACGCAGCGTGTCGTAGCCGGGCCAGTCGTACAGGTCTCGTCCGTACGCCCGCACGAAGTCGGCGTACTGCTCGTCGGTCTGCCACCCAAGACTGTGATGCTCCGTGGCAGTGACCATCAGATCCCACTCCGGGTGGTCGAAGCAGAACGCCTCAAAGTCGATCAGGATGACCTGTCCTTGATCGTCCACCATGAGGTTCTGTACGTGAGCATCACCATGGACAGGCCCCTTGGGAGTCTCGAAGCTCAGCTCTTCGAACTGATCACGCAACTCACGCCAGCGCTTCCGCAGGAAGACCCGGTCATCCTCCGGAATCGGCGCCCGACCGATCCGCAGCTCTTGCTTACCGAAGGGATCGAACGAGGGGAACTCCACCCCGGCCGGCAACGTCATCGAGTGCAGATCCCGAAGGATGCCGCCCAACTCCCCATACGTCGCCTTGCGGTCACCCTCACGGATGAGATGCCAGAAGGTCACCGGGTGACCGTCGACCAAGAGCGGCTGTTCCAGATCGTCGAGGATGCGTGCCCCGGGGAAGCCCTCACCCGCCAACCACCGCGACACGGCCACCTCGGTACGCGCCTTGGACAGCCACTCCTCACCCCGAGCCACCCGCACGACCACAGGCACCGATGCCAGACGAAACAGAGCGTTCTCCCCGAATCGGATCAGCTCAGCCTCCTCGTTATCCAGCCTCGCCACCCGGCACGCGGCACTCATCACCCGCGCAGCCCTCTCCGACGTGAACCCCTCTTCCGATCGAGCAGCGTCAACCGACATGCCCGTACCAGCTCCCCTAGTCGCGCGCCATCAACTAGCGCACGCCCACGGGTGACCAACCCGACGCACGCCAGACACGACCACGACCGTACCCGGGACAAGCCGCGTGTACGAGAGTGACCTGAGCTATCGGTTATTCAGATCCGAGGAAGTCCTCATGGGATTCGTATATATTGTCTTTCGAAATGCTGTTCTTGTGGCCGCAGTCTGTGCACTTCCAGGTGTATTTGCTGTCATCGAAGCCGGACTGATTATTCAGGTGCTCGTGGCACCGGTCGCAAAACCAATCGACTTCCGGAAATCTTCCGCTCACTGCTGTAACTCCTTCTGGTTAGTGACCTTCGACTACCCCATAGAGGACTTCCTCTTGGCTGTGTCGAGGTTAGTGCTCCCAATCAGCAACGATCGGCGGAAACAGTACATCATGCCAGGGGCGTACCCATTCCTGAAGGTACCGCACATCGCTTGAAGAAGGCACCGGCAGCGCTTCCTCCAAGCGTACGAGTGAAGGCATTACAGCGGCGTCTCCGATGAGCAGCGCCTCACCTGAGGAAAGCATAGGAAGCGACTGCGTTAACGGCCCGAGAGAGTCAGGAATTAGTCGCTTCACATAGTTCTGATCCTCAGGGTTCGTCAACCGCATTGCAAGGAAATTACTGCATTGGGAGAAGATTGTCTCGGAGATCTCTGACGGCCTTTGGCTGACAATTGCGGCCGTGATGCCGTACTTGCGGCCCTCTTTAGCGATCCGCTCAATCGCCTTACGGGCTGCGTTATATTTCGCCGGTCCACCCTTCGGGACGTATTTATGCGCCTCCTCGTACACCACCAAAAGCGGGGTATCCGTTCGCATTTCGGGATGCGTCTTCTTGTAGTAATATGCATAGTCGAAGAGAAGTCGAGAAATGAGTGAAACGGTGATACTCAAGACCTCAAACGGGACGCCACTGAGGTCGATCACGGTGACATTGGATGTGGAGTCAGTTGTGTAACCAGTGAACTGTCTCAGAGTCTCCTCAAGAGTTGTTTCTTTCGCTCGCTGTCCCATCAAGAAATCAAGCCTGCGGTCGTTGAAGCGATTCTCCAGGCGAGTGAGAAAATTATCCAGCTTCCCGTGCAATTGCCCCTGCTTCGGGCCACGGGCCCCGTCGATCATCTCCTCGTTCTTGTCGCGGACTGCCGTCAATACGTCCTCGAAATCAAACCGAAGAGGCGAATCGTAGTGGATGCGCTCCCTCAGCTTCTCTTCGCCATCGAAATGTGCTCGCCGACTGTCGGTTACGGCGCGCTTTAAGACGGCGACTTGGTTATGCGACTGCTCCTCACTACTCTCGATCAAAAGATCCTGTAGTTCTTCGGAATCCAGCAACCAGAAGGGTAGTGTGAGCTGATGAACATTTAGAAAGTTCGCATCGGGAAAAGCGGTTTGATATTCACAGTGAATGTCGAAAATTACAATATGTGTATTGTTGAGCTGGTAGTCCCCATGCTGGGAATCTCTCATGCCAGTTGCGGTTTGGATGATCCTGGCCATCGCATGCGACTTTCCAGATCCAGTGGAACCAACAATCGCGAGGTGCCGGTTAAAGAACTTGTCCCCGTCAACCGGGACATCCACGTGACGCTCGTGCGCTAGCCGAGCAAACAGGAATTTCTTTTCATCCGGAACGGTGTCATATACCTTTTGGACCTCGCTGCGCGTCGCTACTTCAACCGATTTAGGAGGGATAGCGATGCTTCCTCCACCCCGCTCGAAGTTGCCGTCTGTGTCGAGGAATCCGAGAGGTGAAGCTTCCAGAATGTACACCCGCTGGTACTCCGAAGGGCCCGATCCATTCCCTGAAGCAACGGGCTTTAGTTCGATCGAGAAGTTTTCAATGATGGCAATGATGGAACAATCGGCACTGTCAAATACTCGCAAATAAGAGCCGACCTTGAGAGGATCTCCCTCGGAAAGCTCCTTGATATCAGTGACAGCGATTTTGATGCGGTCGGGGTAAACCCCTACAACCTCAGCGCTTGACACCGCTACCCCCACTCTTGAAGACTTCACGCAGATCAGAAGGTGACTGGACGATCACATGCCGCACCCTGGCATCACGGAATGGATTCCCCGTTGGTTCAGTGAGGTAGAAGTCATGCACTTCGTTCATTTTCACATGGCCGACCAGTTGCTCCAGAATTGCGGAATCGACCAGCTTGATTCCGTGGCCAGGAAGGCGCGGGGAAACAAGGCTTTGGATGTTAAACTCTGCACCACCGTAGTCAAACCCATCATGGAAGTGCACTCTTTGCTGCCAAAGAGCATACTTAATCGAGATCAATCCAATTGGGCCGCGGAAACATACATATGGTGCCGGCGACTCGCCGGCGAAGTATCGACGCTGGAGACATCCCGCGACGTCGACTAGGTCCAGCGGGTGAGTCTGATCGTCGCATTCAACGATGATAAGTCGTTCTCGAGGTGGCACATGTGCGGTGGTGCTCTTGTACTCCTCGCGAACCAGTCTCAAATACTTTTCGTGGCCACAAACCTGAGCGTAACTGGCCTCGAAGACGGCCGTGCGAGCCTGATGTACTAGATCTCTCAGGTCGCGAAGAGTGATGCTCCGCTTCCCTGGTGGCCGTTTCAAGATGACATCACGCAGGTATCCATGGATTACCGCATGCCAGCAAAGGGCTTCCGCTTCACTCCGTGCCCGAAGCGTTCGCTTCGATGATCAAGAACTGAACTGAATTGTGACACGAAGTCCGGTGCAAAAATCACCTCGAAAGATTTCGTGAACCAATCCTTGATGTCATTACTGTAGTCGTCAGAAGATTTCCCGAGTGCGGTTTCTAGCTCCTCCTTGCTGATTCGCAATGTCTCGCCAGGGGTCCGATCGGGAAAATGTCCGTAAAGTGCGAATCTCACTGTATTGTCAGCGGCAAACTGGCTCATCATTTGTCGCACCGCTGGCGCGATCCGCGAAAGACTATACGAGGTGCTTCTGTGTTTGACCTGGATATGGAAGGTGCGAACACCAATATCCTGTGCGCCTTCGATCTCGACGGCTACACCGGGGTTCGTCAGAACTTGCAGCAATGATGCATCGAACTGAAAAGCGAAGCCCTTGATGGCGTGGTGTCCCCCATCAGAGGACCATGTCTTGCTGCCCAGCGCCGTACACCCCTCCCAGCATCCCGGCATCGTCCCGGGGCGGGTGGAGCATTGTGGGCCACCGTGACGTATGTTGCCAACCGTCCGACATGGTACGCGTGGTGGCAGACCGGTGCTGTCGTTTTGATGACTCAAGGCTTCGAGTGAGAGGGCGACACGAGGTCGCATTGATCAGAGTCCACTACCACCGGGGTAAAAGGTCTGTGAACGCGGCTTGACTTGGATCATCAAGCCGCGTTGACAGCCCCTTGCCCGTCACCGACGTCGAAGAGCGAGGACCGGAGGGCGAGCGGATGGGCCCTGTCGTGCTGCCCGGTAGCTGTCTCCGACCGTGCGTTAGCCTCTCGATCCATGTCCGACCTGCCCGACCACTCCAGTGCGATCATCGACGCGATAGTCGATCACGTCGGTCGCTCGACGCTTCCCTTCCAGCGAGCTCACCGGGAGGAACAACACGCGACGGCCTTCTGGTTCAACGAACTGGTGGAGACGACCTCCGAAGGCGAGGTCATCCGGCAGTACCTCGTGACCGCCAGTGAGCCGGCGCGAGTCGAGTTGGCTGAGTTCACCCTGCGCCCAGCACTGTGCGCACCCGTGATGAGCGCTGAGAAGCTGATGATGCTCGACTTCGCGGAGGGGTGGACTCATCTCGGCGATCCGGGGGTGGCGGTCATGCCCTCCAACGGGCTGCACGCGCACGGCGCCCGCAAGGGCTGGCGCTGGACAACCGACGAGATCACCGACGGCATCGCAGCCACGGAACAGGACATCGCCGGCCTCGGTGTGTCGCCGGTCCCGGCCTATCTGCTGGGTCACGTCAATGACGGGGACGGTTTCCGAGAGCAGGCTGTCGTGATCGGCCGGATCACACGCTCAGGCGACGGCGGCATCCGGTGGATCGGAGACGTGCCACAAGGGTGCGTGGGCGCACCGGTGTTCATTGGCGCGCCCTTCGGCGAGGACAGTTTCAAGCTGGTGTGCATCGGAGTGGCACTACCCGCCGACGGCCACAACGCCATTGCCGCCTTCGACCGCATCCGCGCCGCCTTGAAAGCCTTCCCGCCGAACAGCACGTCAGCCCCTGATGGGGCGGGAACCGGTCCTCGGACAGGAGAGCAGAAGCGGCGCTGGTGGCAGCGACGCAGCTGACGCCGCCCGGCACCGCCGGACCTCGAACAGCCTGAACACCGCTCGACGGATGGGGTTGTGAACGTGGCTTGACATGGATCACCAAGCCGCGTTCGCAGACGTCATCCATGCTGTTGGGTGCGGCCTGACAGCTGCCGATGTGTTGCTCGCCTCGCGGGTGGGGTGGGCAACGGTCCTGCGGTGGGAGATCATCCAGTACGAGATGCGTCCCGGCAGTCATGTGCTCCCGTGTGCCACCGGGAGATGCCGGCCTCCCTGTCCGGACCGCCGGTCAGGGGCGCAGATGGGCCAGTAGTTCGTCACCGGTGGGGTAGGGCTGTTCCTGGGGGAGGAGTTGGGCAGCGGAGTCCGGCTCGCCGCGACTGACGAGCGCACGGATTTCGCGGGCGAGCGGGGTTACGTCACTGATGGACACGATCCACTCGTCCGCGTAACGCGACGATGCCTCGCCCGAGAGCCCCAGTTGCAGCGAGCGGTAAGGCAAGGGACGCAGGTTCAGGTCGCGTTCGGGATCCCACTGGACGCGGGCCGGTGCGCGCTTGAGGTCACGCTGCCAGGTACTGCGATCGGAATGCAGACCGCGGACGTAACTCGACAGGCAGGAGTGACGCAGCGCCCAGTCGAAGCCGTCGCGATCGATCTCGACGGCAAGAACGGTCTCCTGCCCGGCGCTCGTGCCCCAGTTGGAGCGGTACATCATCCACAGGAAGCTGGGCTTGATCCACGTCATGCGGTCAGGCTTCCACGCGGCGGGAAAGCGGCCGTCGCGGATGGCGGGCATTCCGATTTCAGGGGAGTACGCCTGGTAGACGGTGATGGTGGATGCCGTGTGGAGCGCGCGGATCACGCGTTGCGGTTCTTCCATGGCGTACAGCGTGGGCTCGGCCGGCTCAGGGGGCCACCGGTTTTCGACAGTTGCTCGCCGCGACGGGGCACATCAGGTGCACGTCTCCGGAGGAGTCCGGATGCTTGGACACTGCCCTACGAAATGGTCTGTGAACGCGCCTTGACATGGGTCATCAGACAGCGTTGACAGACCACTGCACGTGGGCCGGGAACGGGGAGCCGCTCCGGCTCTCACTAGCTGTTTCTCAACCGTGGGGCGTTCGATGACGGCCCGTACGGCGTCCTGGATCAGGTGACGGAGCCTTGGTGCGGGCACGGGAAACGGGGCCTTGTTCATAGCGTGTCGGTTGTCTAGGCCAGCCACGCGAGGAACAAAGCCCCGTCATGCCGAACGCTATCGTCGTCCTGCCCGATCGTCCGCTTCCCGACCTGCGGTTCGCCGCGGAGTGTGACTGTCTCGCGCACCTGTACGGCAATGCCGGCGATCGGCCGATGCGGGTCCGCTTCTACGCGACGGACCTGACGGACGAGGAATGGCAGGTCATCCGGCAGGTGATGCCTCTGCCGGGCTGGCTGCTGGGCCGCGGGGGTAACCCGGAGGGGTTCTGCCACCGGGAAATGCTGGATGCCGTCCGGTACCTCGTCGACAACGGGAACAAGTGGCGGGCGATGCCGGCCGACTTCCCTCCCTGGCAGGCCGTCTACGCCTTCCAGCGCCGCTGGCAGACGGACGAGCTCCTGGACGTGCTCCACGACCGGCTGCGTGAGCAGGTGCGGATGGTGGGGGGCCGCGACGATCCGGAGCCGACTGCGGCAATCATCGACTCCCAGTCCCTGAAGGGCGCCTCCACACTGGTCGGAGGCCGGCGCGGATACGACGCGGGCAAGCAGGTCTCGGGCGCCAAGCGCCACATCGCGGTGGACTGCCTCGGTCTGCTGCTGGTGGTGATGGTCACCGCCGCCGACCTCCAGGACCGCGACGCAGGAGTGAACCTCCTGGACCGGATGCGCGCGCGTTTCACGAAGGTGCGCATGGTGTGGGCCGACAGCGGCTACGCGGGCGCCCTGGTGGACTGGGCCCTGCACAAACTGGCCCTGAACGTTGAGATCACCCGCCGCACCGACGACAAGGCGGGCTTCGTCGTGGTGCCCAGACGATGGGTCGTCGAAAGGACTTTCGCGTGGCTGGTGAACTGCCGCCGTCTGGTGCGCGACTACGAACGCACCGCCGCCGCACACGAGAGCCACGTGAAGTGGGCCATGGTCACCCTCATGACCCGCCGCCTGGCCGCCGCGGGCGTCATGCCGCCCCGGTGAACTCCCGGCCGTCCACGCTGACCAGCCACTCCTGCCGCACAAGCCGCTTGAGCTGACCGCGCACACCCTCCATCCGGGTGCGGCTCGCGCCCTCACCGAACAGCGCCCGGGCCACCTCGCGGGTCCTCACCGGCCCCGGCGCACCCCGCACGAACTCGACGATCTTCTCGTAAAGGCCGGGCAGCCCGGCAACGTCACCGCTCTCGCTCCGGTGCGGCACATACCGCGGCCTGCCCTCCGGCTCACTCCCGGCGCCAGGACCGTCGTCCACCGCAGCAACCGGCGTGGTCTCGCCGGCCGGCACCACCAGGCCGCGGGAAGCGGCCGCCCTACCGGCGCCACCGCGCACTTCCTGTTCGACCTCGTCCCAGATCTCGCTGCCGATACGCCACCGGACAATCTCCGCGTCCACCTGCGCCACTTCCTCCTGCAACGCGGCGATCCGCTCCCGCAGCTCGACGGCACGGGCCTCGAACGCACACAGTCGGCGCTTCAGGACGGCAGCAGGCGTGGGCACGAGGGCACCTCCGGACTCGAGAGTGAAGACCTCGCCACCCTGCACCCCGAACTGCGGTGATCACAAACAGCAAAACTGCAGCTCAAACACCTGATTGGTTGGACAACAGCTAGTCAGAGGCCGGCTGGGTGGCTGGAAAGCCAATCTGTGTGCTGGTCACGCACACGGTCACGCTCCGCAGGCGTGGCAAGGATGACGTCCGCGCCGCCGTCGTAGGGGTGGTGGATGCGTCGCAGTTCCGTGTCGGCAACGAAGACTTCGACGAGTGCCTCGTCCGCGGCGGCTCGCAACAGCCCGTCGAGGCAGTTGCGGTTCCACCGGCGCCGGTCGGCGTACAGACGTGTGTGGGTGTGGAACTCCGGGTCGGGGTCGTCCTGCTCCGACTCTGTCCACCAGCGGATTCCGTCGGGATGCAGAGTCTGTCGTGGCGTCGGGTAGCCCGCGGGCCCGGTCGGTGTGTTCGACCAGTCCATGGTCACCACGAACACGTCCGTGCCCGCGAACAACTCGTCGAGGATTGCGTTGTACCGATCCAGCATGACCGCGTACTCGTCCTCGGACTCCGGGTAGCGCTTCGAGTCGGGAAGGCTGTGGAAGCGCACCCAGCGATCCGCGTACCTAGTGCGAAACGTGTGAGCGACGGGAGGGCCCGACGGATGGCGTTCCCTCCACAAAGCCGCCAGGAACTCAGGGTCGATGGCGGAACCCCCCTTGGCCGGAGCCACACCGATCGGACAGGAAGCACCGGTCCCGCCGTGGCCCGTTGATGTTGCGGTCAAGATACTGCTGGTGGTAGCCGTCCGCCGTGCGGAACGTACAGCCCACCAAACGGGGCACGCGTTTTCCCCGATCATTGTCGATGCAGTCTGTGAACGAGGCTTGACGTGAGTCATCAAGCCGCGTTCACAGCCTTTGGGGCCCGCCGGAGTCCCATCCGTCTTGGCGGAGGCCAGACGGCGACCGGGCATGAGAGACTCGGCGATCAGCTTGCCGAGCCGGAAGGGTCGCTTGCCGTGTCGGACGTCACGCCGTTGCCGGTACATCTCGATCAAGTGGTGGAGGGACTCGCGGGGAACCCTGCGCTACCGCCCGAGCTCGTCCGTCGCCTGTTCGCCCACCGCAAGGGTTTTGGGAGCGTTGCCCAGCGCCCGGACCTGACCGACGACATGATCGCCGAGATCATCGCCGTCGACGACCCTTGGCTCATGCACTCGCTCGCGCTCAACCGCAGCCTCCCGCATGCCTTTCGGATGACGTTGGCCGAGCACTCGGATGCGGCGGTACGCGCGGCATTGGTGGTCGGCGCGGGCGGTGCACCACGAGAGCTGTTTGAGCGGCTGCTCGGCGACCCCGACCTGCGGGTGCGTGAGTCCCTGGCGGAAAGCGATCACGTGCCGGCGGATCTGCGCGCCCGGCTGGCGGCCGACCCGGACCCGAAGATCCGGGTGACAGTTGCCCAGTGGTGGACGCAGGCTCCGGAACCGGTGCGTCGGCTCCTGTTGACGGATCCTGAGGACGCGGTGCGCGCAGGAGCCTGCGCGACCTACTATCGACAGCTTCCCCATCCTGTCCCGCCTGCCGACCTGCTCCCGGCGCTGCTGGCCGACCCGGTCACGCGGGCGGGGGCGGTGCGGCACTGCACGCTGGATGCCGATACGGCCTGTTGGCTGGCCCAGGATCCGAACGACGACGTGCGCCAGGAACTCGCGGAGCACCCCGACCTCCCGCCGCCGCTGCGCGACATTCTCGCCGAGGATCCCAGCCCGCTGGTCGCTCTCAGCATCTTCGCCCGTCAGGACACTCCAACCTCGACCCGCGCCGCGATCCACGCACAGATCGTGTCCGGGGAACGCCAGGGGAACTGGCTCACCGATCTGCACGTTCTGGACGACGACGCTCTTGAACGGCAGCTCATCAATGATTTGGCGTGTTTACAGCTCCAGACACTGCGTCTGCCGTGGATCACCGCTGACCCCTTGCCCTACGTGGACTCGCCCTACGTCTGCTTCCGTGCCTCCGCCGCGCTGTCCGACGGCCTCCCTGCGCCAGTCGTGGCCCGGCTACTCGACGACGACGAGAGCAGCGTCCGCACGGCGATGGCCCTGCATGCCCGGGACCGGATCGACCCCGCCATCGCCGAACGCATCGAGCGCAGCTACCGCCCGGTGAAGAAGACCCAGTGGCGTCCGGCCGATGCCTTCCTCCTCCCGGCGGACGTCCTTCGGCGTTTGGCATCCGATCCCGACCCGAGGATGCGGCAGCTGGCCCCGCGAGACCCCGACCTGCCGGTGGAACTCGTCCGCCGCCTTGCCGCGGATCCTGAGGAAGGGGTGCGTCGCGCGATCGCGGCCCATCCCCGGCTTCCGACCTGCGACCTCACGAAGCTGCTCGCCGACTCATCGGAATCGGTCGCTGCCGCCGCAGCCGCCAATCCCAACCTGCCACCCCAACACATGCACCAGCTCCTCGCCTTGGCAGGCCTGTGACGCAAGCGCGCCATACCGCCGATGGACCATCGTCGAAAGGTCTGTGAGCAAGACTTGACATGGATCAAGCCGTCCTTCCTGTGGATGATGTACCGCTGCGGGTGGGGCACCAAGCACAACCAGGAGATCGTGCTGGCCGTGGAGATCAGCCGGGTGGGGTTCGGGTGGGCGTTGCGGAACGCGTGTCTGTCGCACTACGTCCCCGCACTGCACGGTGACGCGGCGGCCTGGAAGCGGCAGTTGCGGCAGGCGCCCGCGCGGGTGCAGTGGGACCCGGAGCGGGATCTGTGTCTCAACCCACTGCCGTACCGCTCGCTCCAGCTGGGGCTCGCCGGGGAGGCGGCCGTGCGGTACGCCGACGAGTGGATCGTGGGCGTCGAGGACGTGACGCCGCTCGCCACCGAGATCCATGCCCTGGTGCGTGCGGGGGACCTCGAGCGTGCGGCCGGGATGGTGCCCGAGGAGCGTTCCCTTCAGCTCGACGACGAAGTGCTCGCGCATCTGCGAGCCTGAGGATCTTCGTCTCGGGTTCTTCACCAGGAGGTACTCATGAAGCGTTTGGTCACGGTGGTCACCGGTGGCAGCCGGGGGATCGGGGCCGCGATCTGCCTGCGGCTCGCGGGGGAGGGGCACGACGTGGTGGTGAACTACGTCCGTGACGCCGCTGCCGCCGAGTCGGTGGCGGAGGGGGTTCGGGCGGCGGGGGCGCGGGCCGTGACCGTGCGCGCGGACACGGCCGTCGAGGCGGACGCCGAGCGGCTCTTCGAGGTGGCGGAGCGGGAACTCGGGCCGGTGACGGGGCTGGTGAACAACGCGGCGGTGACCGGGCCGCTGGGACGGTTCACCGAGGCCGACACCGGCACCCTGCGGCGCGTCGTCGACGTCAACCTGATGGGGACGCTGCTGTGTTCGCGGCGGGCGGCGCAGCTGATGGTTCCCCGGGGCGAGGGCGTCATCGTGAACATCTCGTCGGGCGCCGCGACGCTGGGCAGCCCGAACGAGTACGTGCACTACGCGGCGACCAAGGCCGCCGTCGACACCCTGACCCTCGGCCTGGCCAAGGAGCTCGGACCGGACGGCATCCGGGTCAACGCGGTCGCGCCGGGCGTCGTCGACACGGAGATGCACGCCGCCATGGGCGCCCCGGACCGTGCCCGTCAGGTCGCCGGGTCGGTTCCGCTGCGGCGTGCCGGACATCCCGAGGAGATCGCGGCCGCCGTGGCATGGCTGATGTCGCCGGACGCCTCGTACACCACGGGGGCGGTACTGCGGGTGGCGGGCGGGCGCTGAGGCACCCGGTGCCGCGGGGGACGAGTCAGACCGCTTGGACGACCCGGCCGCGGATCGCCGCCGCCCACTCGACCACCAGCAACTCGTACTCCGCCCGTTCCTGGGCGGACAGGGAGCCGCCCGCGCGCAGCCACAGGGCGCGGATCTGCTCGTTGACCTCGGCGGCGGACCGCACGGGACCAGGGGTCGTTAAATCGGGGGACATGCGGACAAGCCTAGGGCCACGGACTGACAGTGCGCTACCGGACGGCTACCCGACCCGTATGTGTTCGGTCACGTGCCCCGGTCACCTTCCCGCGGTCCGGGCTCAGCCCGCGGACTCCGCTGCGTGCGAGCTGAGCGCGCCCATCGAGACCAGAACGATGATCACGACTCCGAGCGCGATGCGGTACCAGACGAACGGCATGAAGCTCTTGGTCGAGATGAACTTCATGAACCAGTTCAAGCGTCGAGGTGCTGAGCGGCTTTGATCTGCTGTTTCCACCACTTTTCAAGATCGAAATAGGGGGCGGTGGGAGATGGCAGGCACATTCCAGAGCTCTCCCTCGCTGGCCACGAAGCGCAGCCACCTGGTTTGCAGCGAATCGGCAATCTCCTGCTCCATGGTCAGGGGAACGCGCTAGGGTCTGTTGTGAAAGTGCTGGTCACAGCCACTCGTTGATGGCTGCGACCAGCACGGTCGCTTCGTAGCGGACGGCGAGTTTGTCGTACCGAGTGGCCACGGCCCGATGGCGCTTGAGCCGGTTGATCCCGCATTCGACCGCGTGCCGCTGCTTGTAGTCGTCCTTGTCGAACTTCGGCGGCCGTCCGCCGCGCGAGCCGCGCTTGAGGCGGTTGCGGACCCGGTCCGCCGGAACCGGGATGGTGGCTTTGATCCCGCGTCTGCGCAGGTAGGAGCGGTTGCTGCGGGAGTCGTACGCCTTGTCGGCCCGGACCCGGTCCGGACGCCTGCGGGGCCTGCCGAGCCCCAGCCTCGGCACTCGGATGGCTTCCAGGACCGGCTCGAACTGCGGGGAGTCGCCCCGCTGCCCGGCCGTGATCACTATCGACAAGGGCTTCTGCCCCTGCTCGACCGCGAGGTGGATCTTGCTGGTCAGTCCGCCGCGGGAGCGTCCGAGGCCGTGGTCGGCCGGCTCGACGAAGATCCCGCCGGGCGGCTCCTTCTGGAGGTCCCCTTTTTCGCCGCTCCGGCGGCGTGCTGGTGGGCCCGGCAGACGGTGGAGTCGACGTTGACCTCCCAGGTAATCAGGCCCTTCGCGTCCGCCTCGGCCTGGAGCTGCG
This sequence comes from Streptomyces sp. NPDC086080, assembly GCF_044540255.1. Taxonomy (NCBI): domain Bacteria; kingdom Bacillati; phylum Actinomycetota; class Actinomycetes; order Kitasatosporales; family Streptomycetaceae; genus Streptomyces; species Streptomyces sp. NPDC086080. Next base: position 29,795 of record NZ_JBITRU010000034.1, on the reverse strand, counting down.
TGAGGATCCGCGCCCAGGTGCCATCCCGCTGCCAGCGCCGGAACAGGTCATAGACCCGGTCCCACGGCCCATAACGTTCGGGCACGTCCCGCCACGGAGCACCGGTCCGGGTCCGCCACCGTATGCCGTCTATCAGCTGCCGCCGCGTCCACACCTGCGGCCGGCCCGGCTTGATGCCCGTCGGCAGCAGAGGCTCAAGCCGGGCCCACTGGCCGTTCGTCAGATCCCCACGTCCCACAGGACGTGATCATCACCGAACAAGATCCACTTTCGCAACAGACCCTAGTAGAGACCTCCCACGCCGGCGACCTCGTGGCCCATGCGGGTCTCCACGGCGATGCGACTGTGTCGATCTTCGTCCAACCACTCCTTGCCGCCGTGACGAAGCAGGTACAGCCGCTTCCCGGCGTACGCGGTCGCAGGGACCTCCGGAAGGTGACGGCGGGAGGTGACCAGCTGGGGCTGCCCCAGGCGAACCCTCTCGAACTCCTCGGAGGCTGGTCGACCGCGCGAGACCGGCTGCCAGTAGGAGTAGCTGAGGCCAGCGCGGACAGCACGGCGCGCGCCTCGGCCGTCTGCTCCACACTCGCCGTCGGCGGTGGCTGGGGCAGCCGCGTCTCGGCGGAGCGGTGCCGGGCACGACGGCGACCGACCGCCCAGAGCCGCTGGCGGACCACCCGGTACACCCAGGCGTCGGGCGCTTCGTAGGCACGCAGCCGCTCCCAGCGGCGGAATGCCTCCGCGTATCCCTCCTGGACGGTATGCGCGGTGCGCAAGTTGAACGGTCTTGAGTCCCCGCTCAGTTCCAAGCGGCGAGCAGGTCTTCCGGGATGAGGGTGGTGATTCCTTCCGCGGTGCAGCCGCTGCGGGCGACCGCGAGCAGGGGGGTGTCGTCGTCGGCCCCGGGAAGCTGGGAGCGGTGGGTGATCAGGCGGGCCAGGTCGCGCTGGTCGAAGGGCTTGTTCTCAAGCCATTTGATGGATCCCGCGAAGGTGATCTTCTTTGCGATGGGGGAGCGGTCGGCGCCGATGAGGTCGATCTCCGGGTCGTTGGTGCGGGTCCAGTAGCCTCCGACGACGCCGGTGCCCTCGGGGAGCCAGTCGTCGGCCAGGCGCCAGAGGGCTTCGCGGATGACGGGTTCGATGGCGCGCCCGCGCCAGGATGTCCAGCTCGTTCGGATGGAGTCGAGAACGCGGTCGCCGCGGCCGCGTTCGACGGCGGGGATGCCGGGGCCGATAAAGGAGAGCCAGAACCGCAGGTAGGGGTCGTCGATGCGGTAGCGCGTCTCGCGGCTCGGCTTGGTGGACAGGGGGAGTTCGGCGGCGACCATGCGGCGGCCGGTGAGGAGTTCCAGGGAGCGTTTGACGGAGCCTGGGTGGAGGCCGCCGGCGGCTCGGCCGATGAGCGTGAAGGTGCGTTCGCCGTGGCCGATGGCGCTGAGGACGGTGCGGGCTTGCGCTTCGGTGGGGAATTCGGCGGCCAGGGTGCGTTCGCCGCTGACGAGGAGTGCGGAGGTGGGCCGGGTGAGGGCCTGTTCGAGGTAGTCCCACAGGCCGGCGCCGTGGGGCCATTCCTCGAGGATCAAGGGAAGGCCGCCCGTGATGAGGTGAGCGTCGAAGGCGTCGGCCGGGGCCAGGTCGAGTATGGAGGCGACGTCGTGGGGGGTGAGAGCGGGGACGACCATCTCAGTGCCGCGCTGATAGAAAGGGCGTCCGTAGGTGTTGAGCTGTTCCATCATGGCGATGTCCGAACCGATGAGGATCAGCAGGACCGGGAGCTTGGACAGGGTCCGGTCGAAGGTCTTTTGCAAGGCTCCCTCGAAGCTGGCGTCCTCACGCACGAGATAGGGCATCTCATCGAGTACGACAATGCTGGGTGCGTCGGAGGGCAGAGCGGTGGCGAGCAGGCTTAGGGCCGCATCCCAGCTCTGTGGTGTGGCGAAGTCCGAGAAGCGGCTGGCGTCAGGCAGGGCGGACGCGGCCAATTCGGCGGTGAAGCCCGCCAGGTCCTCGTCTCGGGAGCCGCCGATGGCGGTGAAGAAGACGTGCGGAAGCTCTGCTCGTTCCAGGAACTCTTCTACGAGCCGCGACTTGCCTACCCTTCGGCGCCCGCGGATCAGGATGGCGCGGCCCGGTCGTCCGCCTCTGCTGCCCGCCTGCACCGTGCGCAGCAGGTCTCGCAAGAGGCCGAGTTCGGTCCGGCGCCCGATGAAACCGTTCACGATGCACTCTCCTCGATGTGACTACCTTCAATGATACTCTCATTGATGAGAGTAATACCCCTGTCCGGTGCCTCTGCCGGTGCGATACCCACGCACTACGGCGGGCCAGCTCGGAGTGGGATGGCTCGCCGGACATCGGCCGACTGGGCGGCCAGCTCGAGTCCTCGAGCTCGGGGAGGAGTATGGAGAGGCGGCGGAGGTCATCACTGGCGCCCTCGGTGCCAACCCGCTCAAGGGCAACAGTCACAGGTGGCAGGACGTCGAGAAGGAGCTCAAGGAGCTCAGCGACGTCATTGTGACCGCCGTGCTGGCACTGGCCACGAGCAGCCCGGACCCGGAGAAGGCCCTCGCCGACCGTGTCTAGGCCCTCCTGGATCGCCTCGGCCTGAGCTGACCCGCTCCACCCTCTGTACGGAAGGGCCCGCACGGCTTGCCGTGCGGGCCCTTCCGTGTCAGTACGCCCGGCATGGGCGATCGCTTGGAGGTGAGAGTCCTCTGGGGGAAGCGGTGGTGCTAACCCCGAGCCGGAGGCAAGGGCGTCATCGTGAGGTGGGGTCTGAAGGAAGCCCGAGGCGAGACCTGGGCACCGAGGAACACGAACCGCGTATGAGGCGCGTTGGTCGGGTGAGCCTGCTGACGAAGGTGAAGCCCGTCACCACCAAGAAGGCCAGGGCGTAACGCGGCGGCGGTCCAGGGACAGTGGTCGTTCTTATCCGGGGAGATCTGTCCGGGTGTCGGTTGTGCTGAGTTGTCGCCGCGCCGACGGTCCGTGCCGGAAGGTGCGGGCTGACCGGGCAGAAGTCAGCAGAGGTCGTAGTACCAGCCGGGATGAGCCGCAGGGCGGCGGGCTGGGAAGGGCCGAACATTCAGTGGAACGGATGATGTGGTGCCTGCTCGCGCCGGTCACATGGACCGCAGTAAACCCGTCTCGGCGGGCCCGCAGGGGGAGGAGCCGGTGCATACGGCGGTGCCTCGTGCGGGGCGCAGTGGCCGGTCGGCGCACTCCACGGAGGACATTCACCGCGATCAGGAACTGTCCTTGTGGGAGTTGATGCTCTCGAAGGAGAACCTGCTCGCGGCGCTCAATCGCGTTGAGACCAACCGGGGTGCCCCTGGGGTGGACGGCGTGACCACGGCCGAGCTTCGGCCATGGATCGCGGTGCACTGGCCCAAGGTCCGGGCTGAACTCGACGCGGGCACTTACCGGCCGGCGCCGGCCCGTCAGGTGATCATCGGCAAGCCTGGCGGCGGCGAGCGGATGCTGGGAGTGCCGCGGGTGCTGGACCGCTTGATCCAGCAGGCAATCGCGCAAGTGCTCGTGCCCATCTTCGACCCTGGCTTTTCGGGGTCGTCCTTCGGGTTCCGTCCCGGCCGGTCCGCCCACCAGGCGGTCCGGGTCGCGCGGCGGGCGGTCGAGGACGGCAACCGGTGGATCGTGGACCTCGATCTGGACCGGTTCTTCGACCGGGTCCAGCACGACGTCCTGATGGCGCGGGTCGCGCGCAGGGTCCGTGACCACAGGGTCTTGAAGCTGATCCGCAGGTATCTGGAAGCCGGGATCATGGTGGACGGTGTGAAGATGCCGAGCGCGGAAGGAACCCCGCAGGGCTCCCCGCTCTCGCCCGTCTTATCGAACATCATGCTCGACGACCTGGACCGGGAGCTGTTCAAGCGTGGTCACCGGTTCGTCCGTTACGCTGACGATGTGCGCATCTTCGTGCGGAGCAGGCGAGCCGCCATGAGGGTGCTCGACTCGGTCACGGCCGTGGTTGAGCAGCGGTTGAAACTGAAGGTCAACCGGGCCAAGTCGAAGGTGGTCCCAGCTCATGTCATGACGATGCTGGGGTTCGGCTTCTATGCCCGGGGCGGCAGGGTCTGGATCCGGATCGACCGGAAGGTGCTGGCGCGCTGGAAGGACCGCATCCGGGAACTGACCTCGCGCAAGTGGAGCATCGCGATGGACGAACGCATCGCGAAGATCAACCGCTTCACGACTGGATGGATGGGCTACTTCCAGCTCGCGGACAGCCCACGGGTGTTCAGCGATCTGGACGAGTGGTTCCGCCGCAGGATGCGGCAGATCCGCTGGAAGTAATGGAAGCGTCCCAGGACCCGCCAGACCATGCTGCGAAAGCTCGGGATCAACGAGCAGTTGTCCCGTGAATGGGGCGGCAGCAGCAAGGGCTACTGGCGAGTCGCGGGATCTCCCGTCCTCGCGCGGGCTCTGCCCAACGCCTACTGGAGTGACCTGGGCCTGAGGATGCTCAAGCCGACCTGGCAACGGTTGAGATCAGCTGGATGAACCGCCGGATGCGTGGCCCGCATGTCCGGTGGTGTGGGAGGAGGGCCGGGCAACCCGGCCCTCCTACCCGATTCCCTTGCTTTGCGGACGCACACGCCCTAGGGGGAGTGCGTCCCGCCTCCCAGGTGGGAGACAAGTGGGAGATGATCATGGCGTGGTGCTGCAATCAGGTGCTAGGAAACGCTAGATAGCGCTACCTGTGCGGCCCTGGTTCAGCCGCCGGATTCGGCCGCATGAGGACTCAGCACACCCACGCTGACCAGCACAATGATGACGATGCCGAGTGCGATGCGGTACCAGACGAACGGCATGAACGACTTGGTGCTGATGAATTTCATGAACCAGGCGATCACCGCGTATCCGACCGCGAAGGCGATGACCGTCGCGAAGAGCGTCGGACCCCAGGAGACATGCCCGCCCTCCGTCGCGTCCTTCAGTTCGAACAGGCCGGAGGCCAGCACCGCGGGGATGGCGAGCAGGAAGGAGTAGCGGGCCGCGGCCTCGCGCCGGTAGCCCATGAACAGACCGCCGCTGATGGTGGCGCCGGAACGGGAAACGCCCGGGACGAGCGCCATGGCCTGGCAGATGCCGTAGATCAGGCCGTCCTTGACGGTCAGGTCCGAGAGTTCCTTGCGCTGTTTGGCCACGCGGTGCCGGCCGCCGCTCTCGTCCCGCGCCGCGAGACGGTCGGCGACACCGAGCACGATGCCCATGCCGATGAGCATCGCCGCGGTGATCCGCAGATCACGGAACGGGCCCTCGATCTGGTCCTTGAGGGTCACCCCGAGCACACCGATCGGGATCGAGCCGACGATGACCAGCCAGCCCATGCGGGCATCCTGGTCCCGGCGCATCTCCTTGTCCGTCAGGGAGCGGGTCCAGGCCGACAGGATCCGCCCGATGTCCTTGCGGAAGTAGATCAGCACCGCGGCCTCCGTGCCGATCTGGGTGATCGCGGTGAAGGCCGCGCCCGGGTCCTCCCAACCGGAGAAGGCGGCGGTCAGCCGCAGATGCGCGCTGGAGGAGACGGGCAGGAACTCGGTCAGCCCCTGGACGAGTCCGAGGATGAGGGATTCAAACCAAGACATGAGGCAGCGGAGTCCAAGTGCCGATCGTGAACGGGCGAAAGGGCACACCACACCGCCGTGTGCGGTGATCGATGATCAGGCGCGCCGAGGGGGAAGCGTAGCGCCCCAAGATGAACCCCCGGTGGAAGAGGACTTAAGGCCCGGCGCCGGCGGGGAAACGGCGCGGGCCGCCGTCGGGCCGCCCACTGCCGCATCCGGGGACGGTGCGGCGAGGTCGGCCTCTCGTACCGTGCCTCGTCGCCGCGGGCTCGGCAGGTGACGAACGGGACCGAGCCGGGGCCGTAACGGTGTGCGGTGCGCGGCGGGCGAGCACCGGCGGCGGGCGGCCGTTCCGTCGCGGATGGTGGCCCCCACGTTGCCGGGTTTCGCGGATGGTGGCCCCCACGTTGCCGGGTTGTCCCCGGGTGCCGTCCGCGCCGGGTGGACTCCGCACGCGGTCCGGTTCACCAGGCGGCCGATCGGCTGTCCGCCCGCGGCCCTCGCCGCTCGTCGCAGGGCGGAGCGAGGCCGTCGCCGCTGGTCACCCGGATGGGCGCCCTGCCGGGCGGGGCGGTCGCCCCGGACCTACGTTCAATCCGATCCCAGACACCTTTCACCATGCCTGGAGCGGCCTCGACGTCCTGACCGCACAGGCCGAAAGACGAGTCGAGAGTGAGGTACCTGCCGATGCGCAGGAAGCCGATAGCCATGCTCGGTCTGCTGGCTCTGGCCGCGGGCGCCGCCGGCTGCGGTGTCAGCGGCCACACGTCCGCCACCGGGACCGAGCCGAGACCGCAGGCCGCCCCGCAGTCCGACCTCGGGGCGAACGCCTTCTACGACTACCCCGCCCAGACCCTCATCGACAGGGCGGCGCCGGGTGAGATCCTCAAGACGCAGAAGATTCCCCTGCCGGCGTCGTCCCTGCTGGGAACCGCCGTCTCCCGGGCGGAACGCATCATGTACCGCACCGCGGACGAGCACGGCAGGCCCGTCGCGGCGACGGGGTTCCTGCTGTTCCCCAAGACGGCGCCCAAGGACAAGGACGGCTGGCCGCTGATCTCATGGGCGCACGGTTCCACGGGAGCAGGGCCCGAATGCGCGCCGTCGCGGTCCGTGAGTACGGCCGATGTGGCTCCCCTGCTGGCGAAGTGGCTGAGGGAGGGGTTCGCCGTCGTCGCCGCCGACTATCCCGGCCTGGGCCCGAACGGCAAGTTCCACGAGTTCATCCACCTGCGCGCGGAGGGCCGCTCCGTCGCCCACGCGGCGCTGGCGGCGCGCAACGCCGACCCCAAGGCGGTGAGCAGGAAGTGGTTCGCCGTGGGTATCTCCCAGGGAGGTCAGGCCGCCTTGGGAGCCGGTGAACAGGCGGCCGAGGCGAAAGGCATGCGCTTCCTCGGCACCGCGGCCTTCGCTCCCGCCGCTCACCACGCCGCCGCGCTGAGGAACGCGGCGGCGAAACAGTCGAGCGGCGCATCCCTTGAAGGGCTGCGCGGACTTCTCGCCTACATCGCTGCCGGCGCACACGCCTACGACCCGAAGAAGTTCCCGTACCAGGACCTGCTCTCTCCAGGGCTCGCCGAGGCAATGGCCGAACCGGCCGTGCGCAACCTCTGCTTGAACCAGATCGACGCGTACTTCTCGCTCTTCGCGCCGGAGAAGACGTCCGGCACCCTCAACCCGGACTGGGAGAAGGAGAATCCGGAGCTCACGAAGTTCCTGGACTCCATGAACCCGGCGCAGACGACGTCGTCCGGCCCGGTACTGGTGCTGCAGGGCGAGAACGATGCGGTCGTGACGCCGGAGAGCACCAGGCGCCTGATCACCGAACTGTGCGCCAAGGAGGACGTCGTCGACTGGAAGACGTTTCCCGGCGTCGACCACGTCGGCGTGGCGGTCGCCGGCCTGCAGGATCTCGGCACGTGGATGAAGGGTCGGCTGAAGGACACCCCGCCCACGAACCGCTGCCGGCCCGCCGGATCCTCCCGGAGCCAGGGCAAGTGACGTGCAGGCGCCCGCATGCCCGGGCGCCCGGGCATGCGGGCGCCCGCACCCGTCTCATCGGCCGCGCAGCCGGTGCCGCTTGCGCCACGCCACCACCGCGCCCGCCAGCCCCGGTACGGTGATGCAGGCCAGCGCGATCAGAAAGGCCGGGGACGTCGGCGCGGAGGCGCGGGCGCCGGCCACGACGTAGGCGGCCGTGTTCGGCATCGAGCCGAGCGCCGTCGCCAGCAGAAAGGGCAGCAGGCCCATACGGGAGACCGCGGCGCAGTAGTTCGTGGCGGCGAACGGGATACCCGGGAACAGCCGGGCCGCCAGCATCGAGCGGAATCCGTGCCGGCTCAGCTGGTGGTCCGCGGCCTTGAGCCAGCGACCGCGCACCAGGGGACGCAGAGCCTCCTGGCCGAGCGCCCGCCCCAGACAGAAGGCCAGCCCGGCGCCCAGCACCGTGCCGCCCAGCGCCGCGACCACACCCAGCTCGGAGGCGAACAGCGCACCCGCGGCGAGGTTCAGCAGCGGGCGTGGCACGAACGCCACCGTGCACACCCCGTAGGCCACCGCGTACGCGACGATCGCCAGCGCCCCGCCGAGCCGGTCAGGCCAGCCGTCGGTGAGCAGCCGTTGCGGTTCGAGGACCAGCATCGCCGCCGCCGCGGAGGCGAGCAGGACGACCAGCAGGGACAGCCGCGACCAGGGCGACAGCAGGACTCTGGCGCACCGGGCGGTGAGACCAGGGGCAGGCAGGACGGGCGCGGCCGTGGGGACGGCCACCGAGAGATCGGTCGCGGCGGCCCGGGGAGAGACCGCGGCGGTGCCCCCAGAGCGGGTGGTGGCATCGAGCATCCGGTGACACTAACCGACAAATATGTGTGATCGCCGTAGTGTTCGTCTCATGCGCGTCACAGGAGACGGGACAGCGGCGGCCGCACCGCGTGCACCGCGCAGCCCGCTCGCCGACACGGTGCTGGACCGGCTCACGGCCTGCTACGGGCCGGCGGCCGACCCGGAGCGCGCCCCGGTCATGCGGGCGTACATGAAGGACGTCGCGCCCTTCCTGGGCCTGACCACCCCCATCCGCCGCGCGCTCTCCCGCACGGTCGTGGCGGGACTGCCCCGGCCCGGCGAGGCCGACTGCGCCGCCGTCGCCCTGCGCTGCTGGGAGCTGCCCGAGCGCGAGTACCACTACTTCGCCGTGGACTACCTGCGCCGCCATGTACGGCACTGCTCCTCCGGCTTTCTGCCGGTCACCCGGCACCTCATCACCACGGTCCCCTGGTGGGACACCGTCGACCTGCTCGCCGCGCACGTCGTCGGGGCACTGGTCGCCGCCGACCCGGGGCTCGCCGCCGACATGGACGAGTGGATCGGCGACGACGACATGTGGCCGGTCCGCGCCGCCCTGCTCCACCAGCTGCGCTACCGGGAACGCACCGACACGGAACGTCTCTTCGGCTACTGCCTGCGCCAGTCGGGGCACCAGGACTTCTTCATCCGCAAGGCCATCGGCTGGTGCCTGCGCGAATACGCCAAGACCGACCCGGACGCCGTACGGACCTTCCTCGCGCGCGAACGGGGACGGTTCGCGCCGCTGTCGGTGCGGGAGGCGCTGAGGAACATCGGGGAGCGGCCGCCCCCGGCCCGGCGGTCCGGCGCGTAAAACCATTCGACGCGAGGCGGGTTGTCGGCAAGGATCGACATCATGTTCCGGTACGCCTTCCACTTCGCAGCATCCGCGGTCGCGGATGCCCCGAAGGCTGCCGTTCCCGCCTTCCTCGCCGCAGTCGACGGCGCCCGAAGCTGACCCTCCCCGGATCGTCCGGCGGACCCCCCAGGGGGAGGGTCGGCCAGGTCCCTGGGGTCCCCGTCCCGGCCGCGCGCCGATCCGCCGCGCCCGGGGCCGTCACGCGTCACCACGCGTCACCACCGAGAGGCTTTCGAGGTACCGCCATGTCCAAGACGGCGTACGTCCGCACCAAACCGCATCTGAACATCGGCACGATGGGCCATGTCGACCACGGCAAGACCACCCTGACCGCCGCCATCACCAAGGTCCTCGCCGAGCGCGGTTCCGGCAGCTACGTGCCGTTCGACCGTATCGACCGGGCCCCGGAGGAGGCCGCCCGCGGCATCACCATCAACATCGCGCACGTCGAGTACGAGACCGACACCCGGCACTACGCGCACGTCGACATGCCCGGCCACGCCGACTACATCAAGAACATGGTGACCGGCGCCGCGCAGCTCGACGGGGCGATCCTCGTCGTCTCCGCGCTGGACGGGATCATGCCGCAGACCGCCGAGCACGTCCTGCTCGCCCGTCAGGTGGGCGTCGACCACATCGTCGTCGCCCTCAACAAGGCCGACGCGGGCGACGAGGAGCTGACCGACCTGGTCGAGCTGGAGGTCCGCGATCTGCTCTCCGCGCACGGCTACGGCGGCGAGTCCGCGCCTGTCGTACGGGTCTCCGGACTGAAGGCGCTGGAGGGCGACCCGCGCTGGACGGCGTCGATCGACGCGCTGCTCGACGCGGTGGACACGTACGTGCCCATGCCCGAACGGTATCTGGACGCGCCGTTCCTGCTGCCGGTGGAGAACGTGCTCACCATCACCGGCCGGGGCACCGTCGTGACCGGGGCGGTGGAGCGCGGCACGGTCCGGGTCGGCGACCGGGTCGAGGTGCTCGGAGCGGAGGTGGAGACGGTGGTGACCGGCCTGGAGACCTTCGGCAAGCCCATGGAGGAGGCGCAGGCCGGGGACAACGTGGCGCTGCTGCTGCGCGGGGTGCCCCGGGACGCGGTACGGCGCGGGCACGTGGTGGCCGCCCCGGGCAGCGTGGCGCCGAGCCGGCACTTCACGGCGCGGGTGTACGTGCTGTCGGCCCGCGAGGGCGGCCGTACGACACCGGTGTCGAGCGGGTACCGCCCGCAGTTCTACATCCGCACGGCGGATGTCGTGGGCGACGTCGGCCTCGGTGACGTGGCGGTGGCGCGGCCCGGGGACACGGTCACCATGACCGTCGAGCTGGGACGCGACGTGCCGCTGGAGGCCGGGCTCGGATTCGCGATCCGCGAGGGCGGCCGCACGGTCGGGGCCGGCACGGTGACATCGGTCGGCTGAGCCGCGGCCGGCTGCCCGCCCCCTCGTCACAGGGGGCGGGCAGCCGTGCGCGCGGGTGACGGGGACAATGGAGCGGTGAGCGAGCCCATCCCCGTGACCCGTGCCGTCGGTCACGGCACCGCCAAGCTGATGCCCGACGTCGACCGGGAGCGGGCCTGGCTGCTCACCGTCGACGGGGCGCCACAGTCGTACGTCGACCTGGACGAGCCGACGCACCTGGAGTTCGAGTACGCCCGGCGCCTCGGGCACGTCCTGGACGTCGCCGCCGAGCCGGGCGTCCGCCTGGACGCCGTGCACCTCGGCGGCGGTGCGCTCACCCTGCCCCGCTATCTGGCCGCCACCCGGCCCGGCTCCCGGCAGCACGTCGTGGAGGTCGACGAAAAACTCCTGGAGCTGGTCACCGACGAACTGCCCCTGCCCCCCGGCGCCGGCGTCACCCTGCACACGGCCGACGCCCGCGCGTGGCTGGAGGCGGCCCCCGACGACAGCGCGGACGTCCTGGTCGCCGACGTCTTCGGCGGCTCACGGGTGCCGGCGCATCTGACCTCCGTCGCCTACGTCGGTGAGGCCGCGCGTGTCCTGCGGCCCGGTGGGGTCTACCTCGCCAACCTCCCGGACGCCGCCCCGTTCGCCTTCCTGCGCTCCCAGCTGGCCACGCTGGGGACGCGGTTCGAGGAACTGGCGCTGATCGCCGAGCCGGGGGTGCTGCGCGGCCGGCGCTTCGGCAACGCGGTCCTGGCCGGGGCCCATCGTCCCCTGGACATCGCCGCACTGGCCCGCGCCACCGCCGCCGACGTCTTCCCGGCCCGGGTGGAACACGGCGCCGCCCTGCGGGACTTCATCGGCGGCGCGCGCCCGGTGAGGGACGAGGACGCGGTACCGTCGCCCGTGCCGCCCGAAGGGGCGTTCGGGATCGGCTGACGTCCGGCCGTGCTTCGGGAGTCCGCGCGGGCGTGCGCCTGATGCGGGGTGTGGCCGCCGCGGTCTTGCGCGTGCCATCCGCGGGGTGCCGAGGCGTGGTCCGGGCATGGTGCGGCGGACGGGGCGTGTCCGGCGGGGGGTGCCGTTGTGTCGCCCGGTCCGGGATGGGACGTGTGACGTGTGCGGGCTCGGGCCGTCGGGGCCGCGCGCCCGGACGGCGTGTCCGGCGGGGGTGAGGAGTGTGGTGTCGCCCGGTCCCGGATGGAGCGTGTGGGCGTGTCCGGGGCGCAGGGGCCGCGCGGCGGCGGCGACCACCCGGAGGGATGTCCCCTGCCCGGCCCTGTCGATCGTTCCGCCGGACGTCGGCGTCCACCGGCATTCGCACCGCGGCGGCGCGGACGGCGTTCAGTCGTGGGACGCCGGCCCGAGCTCCCGTACGGAGTGTTCCGCGTCCCTCGGCGCGGGAAGCGCGGCCGTGACGTGGTGCGTCCGGCGGCGCAGATTGCGGACGTCCGGGACGCACAGGACCGCCGCGGTGACGACCACCACCAGCACGGCGCAGCCCCACAGCGCCTCCGGGCGGCCGAACGCCGTCTCCGCCGGGCCCGCCAGCGCCATCGCCGCCGGTACCAGCGCGACCGAGCCGAACCAGTCGTACGCCGAGACCCGTGACAGTTTCTCCTCGGGGATCTCCTGGTGCAGCGCGGTCATCCAGGAGACGCCGAACACCTCGACGGACACACCGGTGAGGAACATCACCGCGCACAGCACCCCGACCGGTGCCGGCACGGCGAGTGCGGCGGACGGCAGGGCCAGCGGGAACACGCACAGGGTGCCGACGAGCAGCAGACGGCGCGGCTGCCAGCGGGTCATCAGCAGCGCGCCCACCACGGTGCCCCCGCCGAAGAAGGCCAGCGCCACACCCCACGGCGCGGCGCCGCCCAGATGGTCCCGGGCGACCAGCGGTCCGTAGACCGCGTCGGCCGCGCCGACGACCGCGTTGGCAAGGGAGAACTGGACCACGATGCCCCACAGCCAGGGCCGGCCGATGACCTCCCGCCAGCCCTCCTTCAGGTCGGCGGCCATGCCGCCGCCCGGGGCGCGCGCCGGTATGTGTCCCACATCGAGGAACGCCCGCAGCGCCGCCGCCACCGCGAAGGCCGCCGCGTCCGCCGCCAGTACCCAGCCGGGCCCGATCGCGGCCACCATCGCACCACCGAGCGCGGCTCCGCCAAGGGTCGCTCCGTGCATCGCCATCCGGAACACCGCGAACGCCCGGCCGGCCTGCTCGCCGTTCACCGAGGACAGCAGCATGCCCTCGGCCGCCGGGTTGAAGAACGCCTGACCGGTGCCGCCGAGCGCGCTGAGCAGCATCATCTGCCACAGCCGGGCCTCGCCCGCCAGGACCAGCGCCGCGAACGCGGCCTGCGAGACACAGTTCAGGACGTTGGCCGCGACCATCACCCGGTGCCGCGGCAGCCGGTCCGCGACGGCACCGCCGATCAGCAGGAACAGCACCAGCGGCAGCGTGCGCGCGGCGGCCACCAGACCCACGTCGCCGCCGTCGCCGCCCGCGCCCAGTACGGCGAAGGCGGCGGCGATCAGCGCGCCGTGGCTGCCCAGGTTGGTCACCACGGCGGCGGCGGTCAGCAGGGAGTAATTGCGGCCGGCCCAGACGGGACGGCGGCGGAGCACGGCGGCCGGCACCCCGTGACTATCGCCGGGCAGGGGCCCGCTTGCCAAATGCGCCGCAGGCCCCCTGGCCTGCTACGCCCCCGCCGGGGGTTCCTCGGTGAGGCGCACGGTGCTGAGGATCTTCTGCACGGTCGCCTCCGGGATCTCCTCCTTGACGCCCTTGGCGCCGTACAGGTTCCAGGTGACGAAGTCACCGGCGCCGTTCTTGAACCCGAAGGTGATCGCCTTGCCGTCGCTCTCGCACTTGCCCTTCTGGGGCGTGTTCACCGAATACGCCGAGGCGACGTGACCCTTGAGGCCCGACGCGGTGGTGTAGGCCTTCGGCTTCACCTGCTTGATGCTCTTCTTGTCGGGCTGGGTGTACCCGCCGAAGACCCACCACGGCACCCGGGTCTCGGCCGCCTCCTGCGTGTCCTTGGCGCCGTTCTCACCGCGGGTTCCGGCGGTGGCGAGGGCGGTGTCCTCCTCGCGGCCGTCCTTGTTGTCGTCGGTGGTGCACCACTTCGACTTCAGGTACGCCGGGGCGGTGACGGTGGTGCGGTCCCATTCACCGTCCTCCTTCTCCCACTCGAAGCCGACGCTGGTGCCGGGAGTCTCGATCTCCCAGTCGGCGGGGACGTCGAACTCGGTGCCGAAGCGCGTGTTGACGACGACCTGCCAGCCAGGAATGGTCGCCTTCTCCTCCTCGCCGCCGCGCGGGTTGCCGCCCGAGGCGGAGGCGCTCGGCTCCGTGGAGGTCTCCTTGGACGCGGTCGCGCTCGGCTTGGCGTCCTTCTTGCCGTCGGCCTCGTCGCCCTTGTCACCGCCGAGCACCAGGAACCCGGTGACACCCGCGGCCACGACCACGGCCGTCGCCGCCACGATCGCCACCAGCTTCGTCCGGTTACCGCCACCACCGCCCTGCGGCGGCTGAGGCATGCCCACCGTGGTCGGATCGCCCCACTGCTGCTGGTAGGGGTTCGGCTGCTGGTAGCCGGGCTGCTGATACGGATTCGGCTGCTGGTACCCCGGCTGCTGGTACGGATTGTTCGACTGCGGGTTCTGCTCGCCCCCGGGCGGCTGCTGTCCTGGCCACATGGACAGCAACACTAACCGCGCCCCGACACGATTGGGTCACTGCCCTTTGACAGGGACGTAGCAACCGGCGGCCGGGCCGTGGTGACCCTGCGCCCGTTCACCGCCTCCGCGATCCCCGGCGGTCCGGGCCGTCACCGCACCGGACGAGGGCCGCCCCCGAGGTCTCCGAGCCAATCGCCCTCTGCCGCGAGGTCGGCCCGCGCTGGTCGCCGGCACGCCCGCCGGCGCGAGCCGGCGCGAGGCACGCCGGGGATGCGCGGTGCTGAACCCGTGCGACGGCCGTCGCCCGGACACCGCGCCCCGACAGTTGGCCCCCGGCCCCGGCCCCGTTACGCGGTGCGGCGGTCGTCCCTCACAGGCCGGCGCCGTACGGGCCGTAGAGGTCCAGCAGCCGCACCCGCGCGGCGATCAGGCGGTGCGCCACCACGTCGCCGACCCACCGGGCGAGGTCCCGGCCCATCTCGGGATCCTCCTCGTACAGCGCGAGCACGGCCGCAGCGTCGAACTCGTAGGCCCGTACCGGTGTCGCCGCCTCGGCGCCCAGTTGCCACACGTGCGGGGAGAACAGCCAGGACCAGCCGACGAGTTCGTTGTGCCCGAGGCGCTCGATCACCGCCGCCCGCCGTCCGGGTACCCGCATGTCGAGTTCGACGGTGCCGGTGCGGATCACCCAGAAGCGGTCCGCGCGGCCACCCTCCTCGAACAGCCGGGCCCCTTGGGGGAAGGACACCTCATGGGCGGTCTGCATGAGCCGGGCCCGGTGCTCGGAGGGCAGGGCGCGCGGCATGCTGGGGGACGGGGGAGCGAACATGGCGGGCCTCCCGGAGGGGGTGCTTGCGGGCTGCGGTTGTCCCTCCAGCGTTGCCCCGCCCGCCGCTCCCTGCCATGGGCCGGACGGCCCATACTTCGGGGTGGCTCCCACCCCCGCCCCCTCGCCCGGCGTCCCGTGGCCGGTCCCCCGAGGTTTCTCCGCCGCCGTCGAAGCGGTCCGGTGAGGCGGGCGGGGACCTGTGGCCCTTCCGCCGGGGCCGCTTCCGGGTGAGAATCGTGGTGATCATTTCGACACCCAGGAGGTGCCGCACCATGACCCGCGCCATCACAGTCGGACTGGACGGTTCGCCGGAGAGCCGGGCCGCCGCCGAGTGGGCCGCCCGAGAAGCGGGACTGCGCGCTCTGCCGCTGCGGCTGCTCCATGTCCGCAGGCCCGGCCCCGTGCCGGAAGCAGTCCCGGCCGACAGTTGGATGAGCATGCCGCACGAGACCGCCGAAGGGTTGCGACTGCGCCACCCTGGTGTCGAGATCAGCCACGAGCAGATCGACGGCAAGCCGTACGAGGTGCTGATCAAGGCCGCCGAGGACGCCGAACTGCTGGTGCTCGGCTCCCGGGGGCTCGGCGCCCTCGGTGGGTTCCTGGTCGGCTCGGTCGGACTTGTCGTCGTGGCCGGGGCCGAACAGCCCGTCGTCCTGGTCCGGGCCGGCGAGCAGGCCGCCGACGAACACGAACCCGACCCCGCGGGGATTCCGTCCGCCGCCACGCGCTACCGGCCCGTGCTGCTCGGTCTGGACGCGGACCGGCCCCGTGAGCCGGTCATCGAGTTCGCCTTCGCCGAGGCGCGGCGGCGCGACACCGCTCTGCGCGTCGTGCACGGCTGGGCCCTGCCGCCGTACTACGTCTACGGCCTCGCGGCCGCTCCGGACGTTTATCACGACATCGCCCGGGAGCAGGCCGGGAATCTGACACAGGTCCTTGCCCCCTGGCGCGAGAAGTACCCCGAGGTGGAGGTCGTCGAGGAGTCCTTCGGCGGCAGCCCGTCCGTCCGCCTGGTGGAGGCTTCCGCGGAGTCCTCGCTGGTGGTCGTCGGCCGCCGCATCCGCCGCAACCCGCTCGGCGCGCACATCGGGGCCATCGCCCACGCGGTGATGCACCACGGCGCCGCGCCGGTCGCCGTCGTCGCCCACGACTGAGTGACAGCGCCGGGGGACACGGGTGGTCGTGGCCGGCGACGACACGCCCCGGCGACGGATCGCGCACGCGTGGCCTCCGGTGGCCGGATCCAGCCGGAGCGGACCGGAGGACCCGGTACCCCGGACGGTCCCCGCCGCCACACGAGCGGCGGGTTCCGCCGCGGCCGGGACCGGCCGGTGTCCGGCCGCGCCCGGCCGGTTCCGCACGCGATCCGTGGTGCCGCGGCGAAACCCGGCCGGCCGGGATGCGCGTCGTGGCCGGCCGGGAGGCGGGCGGTGCCCGAACCCTGCCGGTCCCCGTCGGGTGACGGACAGCGGCGGCGACCGGGCCGGGCCCGCTCCGGCAAGCACGACCGGATCCGGTCACCGCGGTCGGCGATACCGGCACCCCACCCGCCGGTCGGCGACACCGGTACCGCACCCGCCGGTCGGCGCACAGCAGTCGTTCGTGCCGGGGTACTCCAGCCCCACCCTCCGTCCGTCCCTGCGCCCGTGCCTCACCACCCGTCCCGGCGCACCGAGGGGGCCACATGCGCCATTCCGCCGTGCGAGAGGTATCGACGCCCGGAAAACTGGTACCCCGCCTCTGACGCCCGCCTCCCGGGGTGTGGCCCGTCGCCCTCCCCGCCGACACCGCCGGCCGCCCGGGCCGGCCTTTCACGGAGTCATCCATGCCTGAGGACCGCGACATCCGGACCGTACTGAGTGACGAGGAACTGCGCACCCTGGACGCCCACTGGCGGGCCGCCAACTACCTCTCGGCGGGCCAGATCTACCTCCTGGCGAACCCGCTGCTCACCGAGCCCCTGCGGCCCGAGCACATCAAGCCCAGGCTGCTCGGGCACTGGGGCACCTCACCCGGGCTGAACCTCGTGTACACCCACCTCAACCGGGTGATCGCGGCCCGCGGACTGGAGGCGCTGTGCGTCTGGGGGCCGGGCCACGGCGGCCCTTCCGTGCTGGCCAATTCCTGGCTGGAGGGAAGCTACAGCGAGACCTACCCGGATGTCGGCCGGGACGCGGCGGGTATGGCACGCCTGTTCCGGCAGTTCTCCTTCCCCGGTGGTGTGCCCAGCCATGTCGCCCCCGAGGTCCCCGGCTCCATCCACGAGGGCGGTGAGCTCGGCTACTCCCTGGCCCACGCCTACGGCGCCGCCCTCGACAACCCCGGCCTCCTGGTCGCCTGTGTGATCGGTGACGGCGAGGCGGAGACCGGGCCGCTGGCCGCGTCCTGGCACTCCGGCAAGTTCCTCGACCCGGTGCACGACGGAGCCGTCCTGCCGATCCTGCATCTCAACGGCTACAAGATCGCCAACCCGACCGTTCTGGCCCGCCTGCCCGAGCCCGAACTCGACGAGCTGCTGCGCGGCTACGGCCATGAGCCCCTCCACGTGAGCGGCAGCGAGCCCGCCGACGTCCACCGCGCGATGGCGCACGCCCTGGACACCGCCCTGGACCGCATCGCCGAGGCACAGCGCGCCGCCCGCGAGGACGGCGTGACCGAGCGTCCGCGCTGGCCTCTCATCGTGCTGCGTACCCCGAAGGGCTGGACCGGTCCCGCTGTGGTGGACGGGAAGCCGGTGGAGGGCACCTGGCGCGCCCACCAGGTTCCGCTCTCCGGCGTCCGCGAGAACCCCGAGCACCTGCGGCAGCTGGAGGCGTGGCTGAAGTCGTACCGGCCCGAGGAACTGTTCGACGGCGAGGGCCGGCCCGTCGCGGACGTCCTCGCCCCTCTCCCCGAGGGCACGCGGCGCCTCGGCTCCACCCCGCACGCCAACGGCGGACTGCTGGTGCGCGAACTGCCCA
The DNA here is from genome assembly GCF_044540255.1 of Streptomyces sp. NPDC086080. Classification (NCBI taxonomy): domain Bacteria; kingdom Bacillati; phylum Actinomycetota; class Actinomycetes; order Kitasatosporales; family Streptomycetaceae; genus Streptomyces; species Streptomyces sp. NPDC086080. The sequence goes on along the minus strand of NZ_JBITRU010000034.1, from coordinate 11,626 downwards.
TGCCGTCCCTCGACGAATTTGCCGTCCCCGTCGACAAGCCCGGCATGACCCTCCACGAGCCCACCCGGGTCCTCGGCGACCTCCTGGAACGGGTCATGCGGGACACCGCGGGCCGGCGGGACTTCCGGCTCGTGGGGCCCGACGAGACCGCCTCCAACCGGCTCCAGGCCGTCTACGGCGCCAGTGGCAAGGCCTGGCAGGCCGCCACCCTCGACGTCGACGAGCATCTCGACCGGCACGGCCGGGTGATGGAGATCCTCTCCGAACACGTCTGCCAGGGCTGGCTCGAGGGCTATCTGCTCACGGGCCGGCACGGACTGTTCTCCTGCTACGAGGCGTTCGTGCACATCGTCGACTCCATGGTCAACCAGCACATCAAGTGGCTGAAGACCTCTCGCGAGCTGCCCTGGCGTGCTCCGGTCGCCTCGCTCAACTACCTGCTCACCTCGCATGTGTGGCGCCAGGACCACAACGGCTTCTCCCACCAGGACCCCGGTTTCGTCGACCATGTGCTCAACAAGAGCCCCGAGGTCGTACGGGTCTATCTGCCGCCGGACGCCAACACCCTGCTGTCGGTCGCGGACCACGCCCTGCGCAGCCGTGACTACGTCAACGTGATCGTGGCGGGTAAACAGCCCTGCTACGACTGGCTGTCGATGGACGAGGCACGCGCCCACTGCGCACGGGGCGCCGGCGTCTGGGAATGGGCGGGCTCCGAGAACGGCGGCGAACCCGATGTCGTCCTGGCCTGCGCCGGTGACGTACCCACCCAGGAGGTGCTGGCCGCGGCGCAGTTGCTGCGCCGGCAGCTGCCGGAGCTCGCGGTCCGTGTGGTGAACGTCGTGGACATCGCCCGGCTGATGCCCCACGGGGAGCATCCGCACGGGATGACCGACTTCGAGTACGACGGCCTGTTCACCGCGGACAAGCCGGTGATCTTCGCCTATCACGGCTATCCCTGGCTGATCCACCGCCTGGCCTACCGCCGCAACGGCCACCAGCACCTGCATGTGCGCGGCTACAAGGAGTCCGGAACCACGACCACACCGTTCGACATGGTGGTGCGCAACGATCTCGACCGCTACCGGCTGGTGATGGACGTCATCGACCGTGTCCCCGGGCTCGCCGTGCGCGCCGCCGCCGTACGGCAGCGGATGGCCGACGCGCGCAGCAGGCACCACGCGTGGATCCGTGAGCACGGAACCGACCTGCCCGAGGTGGCGGAGTGGAGCTGGAACGCCTGAGCGGCGGGCACGGCACTGCGAACCGGCAGGGCCTTCCCGGTGCGCCGTCGTCCGGCGCACCGGGAACGAACACCGCACCGGCCGGCGCGATCCCGGCCCCGGCGGCCAGGGTTTCCCACCACCCGCGGCCCCCGCCGCCCTCAGGCCCCGTGCTCGTCCCGGTGAGCCTTCGCCAGTTCCGCGTACAGCGTGCCGTTGAGCGTGAGCCCCTGGCGCTCCTCCTCCGTCAGCTCCCGCCGGACCTTCGCCGGCACCCCGGCGACCAGCGACCCCGGCGGCACCTCCATCCCCTGCGGCACGAGCGCCTGAGCGGCCACCAGCGACCCCGCCCCGATCACGGCGCCGTTCAGCACCGTCGCTCCCATTCCGATCAGACAGTCGTCGCCCACCGTCGCCCCGTGCACCACGGCGTTGTGCCCGATCGACACCCGCTCACCCACGCTGACCGGGAACCCGGGATCGGCGTGCAACGTGCAGTTGTCCTGCACGTTGCTGCTCGCGCCGACGGAGATCCGCTCCACGTCACCGCGCAGCACCGCGCCGTACCAGACACTCGCCCCGGCGCGGAGGGTCACGTCCCCGATCACGGAAGCCGTGGGTGCCACGAAGGCGTCCGGATCCACCTGCGGCTCCTTGCCGCCGATGCCGGTGATCAGCGCGCGGTGCGTCATCGCCTTCTCCTCCACGAACGTCGTAGACACCACGCACCGTACGCCACCCGGTGGGGTGAAGATCACAGGGGCGCCGACCCGTCGGACCGGCACCCGCCGACTACGGTGAGCGGGTGCCGAAGCGCAAGAACACGTTCTCGTCCTGGCCGCGCCGCCTCGCTCAGCGCGCGGTCCACGCGGGCTGGGCCTGGGCGCAGCGCACGGGCTCGGTCACCGCCGAACACCCCGGCCGCTTCCGCTTCGCCGCCATGGGAACAGGTACCAGGCTCGCCTTTCCGCTCGGCACGGTGTTCGGCGAACCCTGGATCCGGATCGGCGCGCACTGCATCGTCGGTGAGCAGGTCACCCTCACCGCCGGTCTGATGCCCGGCCTCGACCTCGGTCCCGAGCCGATCCTGCGCATCGGTGACGGGGTCGTCCTGGGCCGCGGCAGCCATGTCATCGCGGACACGACCGTCACCATCGGCAGTGACTGCTACTTCGGGCCCTATGTGTACGTCACCTCCACCAACCACTCCTACGACGACCCGCACGAGCCCATCGGCAAGCAGTGGCCCCGGATGGAGCCGGTGGAGATCGGCCCCGGCTGCTGGATCGGCACCGGCGCGGTGATCCTGCCGGGCGCGCGGGTCGGGCGGAACGTGGTGGTGGCCGCGGGCGCGGTCGTCCGGGGCACGGTGCCCGACCATGCCGTGGTCGCGGGCGCCCCGGCCCGGGTCGTACGCCGCTGGACCCCCGCCGACGGCTGGCAGCCGCCCCTGCGCACCCCGCCGCCCGTGCCGATTCCGGAGAACGTCACCCCGGAGCAGTTGCGGGCGCTGTCGCTGCTGGACGAGGAGAGCGTGACCCGGCTCGCGGAACTGGACCAGGCCGGCCCGGCGCGGCTCGCGGAACTGGAGCCCGGAAGCTGAGCCTGCCCGGGCCCCGGCAGGCCGGTACCAGGGCGAAGAGTGCCGGCACGCCGAGCCGCGCAGTACAGTGCGATGGACGACCGGGTGCATTACACCGTAGTCGAGTCAAGTCAACGGAACTCTGTCATTCGACATGGTGAACCGAAGGACGGGATGTGTCGGACCTCGAGCTGCTGACCCGGTCGCTGGCGCGCAACGTCAGGCGCTGGCGCACCGAGCGCGGCTTCACGCTCGACACGCTCGCCGCGCGGGCGGGGGTCAGCCGCGGCATGCTCATCCAGATCGAGCAGGCCCGCACCAACCCGAGCCTCGGGACCGTCGTCAAGATCGGTGACGCGCTCGGCGTCAGCATCCCCACCCTGCTCGACTACGAGCAGGGCCCCACGGTCCGTATCGTCCCGGCGGAGCAGGCCGTACGGCTGTGGCACACCGAAGGCGGCAGCTTCAGCCGGCTGCTCGCCGGCGCGGAGGCCCCGGGACCGCTGGAGATGTGGGACTGGCGGCTGATGCCGGGCGAGAGCAGCGACTCCGATCCGCACCCCGCCGGCACGGTCGAACTCGTCCACGTCACCTCGGGTGAGCTGACCCTCACCGTCGACGGGGCCGAGCACCGGGTGCCGGCCGGTGCCAGCGCCTCCTTCGAGGCGAGCACGCCGCACACCTACGGCAACCAGGGCGCCGCGCCGATGGAGATGATCATGACCGTGTCGGTGCCGCCCGTGCGCTGAGACGCCCCCGCCCTGTCCGTGGGGCGGTTGTTACGGTGCGGCCATGCGCGCACCCATCGGAGACTTCGACCACGCCACCCCGGCCACCGAGTGCCTCGACGAGCTCACAGGACCGGTCGCCGCAGCGGTCCGCGCCTGGAGCGGCGGCGTACCCGCCGACCGGATCCTCTACGTCGACACGGACCCGCGCTGGGCCGACACCGCCGTCTTCGTCGAGCACTACGGCCGGGACCTGCTGGAACGATCGGCGAACTGCGTGGTGGTGGCGGGCAGACGCGGCGGCGGGACCACGCTCGCCGCGTGTGTCGTGCTGTCCACCACCCGGCTCGACGTCAACGGCGTCGTACGCCGTCACCTCGGCGCTCGCAAGGCATCCTTCGCCCCGATGGACACGGCGACGGGGGAGACCGGCATGGAGTACGGCGGCATCACCCCCGTCGGACTTCCCGACGGGTGGCCGGTGCTGGTCGACGCGGCCGTCCTGGATCTGCCGTACGTACTGGTCGGCAGTGGGCGGCGGCGCGGCAAGTTGCTGGTGCCGGGCAAGGCGTTCGCGCAGCTGCCGGGAGCGGTCGTACTGGAAGGGCTCGGGACCGCCTGAGGGGTCGTACGGCAAGAGTCCGGGGCGGCCCGCGGCGTCAGCTCACCGCGTGGTGGGCCAGCGGCAGATGCGGATCCGCCGCTCCCGGCAGAGGCTCCGGGTCGGCGTGGATCAGGGCCGCGGTCAGCCGGGGGACGGCGTGCAGCAACGCGTGCTCGGCGTCGACCGCGATGCGATGCGCCTCGCGCACCGTGGTCTCGCCGTCCACCACGACCGCCACCTCGGCGCGCAGCCGGTGACCGATCCAGCGCAGCCGCAGCTCACCCACCCCGCGAACCCCCGGAACCCGCGTCAGTGCCCGCTCGGCCCGGTCCACCAGCACCGGGTCCACGGCGTCCATCACCCGCCGCAGCACCTCCCGCGCGGCGTCCCGCAGCACCAGCGCGATCGCCGCCGTGATCGCCAGTCCCACCACGGGGTCTGCGTAACGCCACCCCAGCGCCGCGCCACCGGCACTCAGCAGCACGGCAAGCGAGGTGAACCCGTCCGTCCGGGCGTGCAGCCCGTCGGCCACGAGGGCGGCCGAGCCGATGGCGCGTCCGACGCGGATGCGGTAGCGGGCCACCCACTCGTTGCCCGCGAACCCGACCAGCGCCGCGGCCGCGACCGCGGGGAGGTGTTCGACGGGGCGCGGGTCCAGCAGCCGGCCGAACGCGGTCCAGCCGGCGAAGGCCGCGGACGCGGCGATCGTCAGCACGATCACGATGCCGGCCAGATCCTCCGCCCGCCCGTAGCCGTAGGTGAAACGACGGGTGGCCGCGCGTCGCCCCAGCAGGAAGGCTATCCCCAGCGGCACCGCGGTGAGCGCGTCGGCGGCGTTGTGCACCGTATCGCCGAGCAGTGCCACCGAGCCGGAGACGATCACCACGGCCGCCTGCGCCAGCGCCGTCGCGCCGAGCACCGCCAGCGAGATCCACAGCGCGCGCATGCCCCGGGCGGAGGACTCCAGGGCGGAGTCGAGCTTGTCCGCGCTCTCGTGGGAGTGCGGGGTGAGGAGATGCGCGAGGCGATGGTGCGGAGAAGTCCGGTGGCGCGGGTGACCGTGGTGCGGGTGACCGTGGAGATGAGGGTGGTCGTGCTGGTGCGGATCGTCGTGGTGGTGCCGGTCGCTCACGAGCGTCCCCTTCCGGTGCGGGCGGTGGACGGGAGGGCGCCCACCGAGCCATTATGTGCATATGAGCGCACGCATGCACCTGTCACCTGCGCACGATGCGCATCCGCACCCTCCGGGCGAGGAGCAGTTCGCGCTCGCGGCGGAGCTTCTCGCGCTGCTGGGCGACCGCACCCGGCTGACCCTGCTGCACGCCCTGAGCGGTGGTGAGGCCGATGTCACCACGCTCACCGACGCCTGCGGGGCGGCACGGCCGGCGGTCAGCCAGCACCTGGCGAGGCTCCGTCTGGCCGGGCTGGTGGACACCCGCAAGGAAGGTCGCCGGGTGGTCTACTCCCTGCGCGACGGCCATCTGCGGAGACTGGTGGACGAGGCGCTGAACGTGGCCGACCACCGGATCGGCGCCCGGCCCCCGCACGACTGACGGGTCCCCGCCTCAGTACCGCGCGGCCGTGCCCAGGTACTGCTCCGCGAACGACGCGGCGGCGGTGGGGGAGGAGAACAGGCGGCGCAGCCGGGCGAGCGTGGTGCCCGCGCGGAACGGGTCTCCCGCCGCGCTGCCGTGGTACAGCTCGGCGAGCCACTGCGAGAACTCCTGGTAGTCCCACACGCGCCGCAGACAGCCCTCGGAGTAGCCGGCCAGCGCGCTGTCGTCGCCCTCGGTGAGCCGCGCGACCAGGGAGTCGCCGAGCAGGAACGCGTCGTGCAGGGCGAGGTTCAGCCCCTTGGCGGCGATCGGCGCGACCAGGTGTGCCGCGTCCCCGGCCAGGAACAGCCGCCCGAACGCCATCGGTTCGGTGACATAGTCGTGCATGTCCAGGACGCGCTTCTCGATCAGCCGCCCCTCGACCGGTGGGGGCGCCCCCGCCGCGCCGAGCCGGCGCCGCAGTGCCGTCCAGACCCGCTCGTGCGACCAGTTCGCCGGGTCGTCACCGGGCGGGCACTGGAGGTAATAGCGGGTCACCTCGGGGCTGCGGGGCATCTGACCGGCGAAGCCGTCCGGATGGCAGCCGAACAGGACGCAGTCGGCGGACGGTGCCGCCTCGGCGAGCAGGGCCAGCCAGCCGATCCCGTAGTCGTGCCGCGCGACGCGGGCCCGACCCGGCACGACGGAGGCTCTGGTCACCCCGCGGGCCCCGTCGCAGCCCGCGACGAACTCACAGGCCACGACCTCCCGTCGGCCGCTCTCGGGGCAGATGTACGACACCGACGGACGGTCGCCGTCCAGATGGTGCAGGCGCACGTCCCGCACGCCGAACCGTATCCGTCCGCCCCGCACGTCCGCGTACTCGTGCACCAGATCCGTCACCAGCAACGGCTGGGGATACACCCAGTGATGGCTTCCCGTCAGCTCCTGGTACGAGAACCGGTACCGCTCCCCGGCGAAACGGAACTCGCACGCGGTGTGCAGCTCGGCCCGTTCCAGCAGGTTCCCCGCGAGCCCCCGCCGCTCCAGACCGCGGACCGCCCACTCCTCGATCACCCCGGCCCGGGGCCGCCGTTCGATGAACTCCCGGGACTCGGTCTCCAGAACCAGACAGTCCAGGCCGGCCGCCCGCAGGATGGCACCGACGGTGAGCCCGGCGGGTCCGGCCCCCACGACCACGACCGGTAAGCGTTGCGGGGCAAGGGAATGGGCGTTCGGGGAACTCTGCGTCATCGCGCCATTATGGCGGCGTGACGCTAACGGACCAGGCCCGGACCGAGCCGGGGTATCTCGATCGCGGGGCAGCGGTCCATCACCATCTCCAGGCCGGCCGCGCGGGTCCGCTCGTAGGCTGCCTCGTCGATGACGTCGAGCTGGAACCACACCGCCCCGGCGCCCTTGGCCACCGCCTCGTCCGCGACGGCACCCGCCAGATCGCTGTTGACAAACACATCCACCACGTCCACCTCGAAGGGGATGTCCGCGAGGGAGGCGTAGCCCTGCTCGCCGTGCACGGTCTCCGCCTTCGGATGCACCGGCACCACCCGCTTGCCGAACCGCTGGAGCACCTGGGCGACGCCGTACGCCGCACGCTGCCGGTTCGACGACAGGCCCACCACGGCCCAGGTGTCACCGAGCCCGGTGAGGATCTTGCGGACCGTCGCTTCGTCGCCGTACACCGTCGGCCTCCCGGGAGTCGTGAGCCGTAAGTCGTGAGGGGTGAGCTTGGGTGGTGGTTCGTGGTTCGTGGTTCGTAGGTCGTGGGTCGTGCAAGAGCCACCCCCGGGACAACGAAGGGGAACACGCGGTGATTCCCGGTGCCGCCCGCGGCTCCGGGGGCGGCGGACTGTACCGGCAGCCGGACCACCCGGCGCGGGGATTCGAGTACGCCGCACCGAAAAGCGTCCCGGATACCTGCGTACGCCCGCTCGCGCGCCTACGCTCACCTCGTGCTGCGCATCACCGACGCCCGAACCGGCCAGCTTGTGGACGCCGCCCCCACCCGGCGGGGCCTGACCCGTGTGGAGGCCCACACCGACGGGCTCGACCCGACGAACCTGCGCGTGCTGCTCGTCGCCGACCTGCTCGTCCGCGCCCTGGAACTCGGCGGCACGCCCGTGTGGGCGCTGCTCACGGGGGAGCGGCAGCAGGCGGAGCTCCGCGCGGCCGGCGCGGCCCTGGGGGTCCGTCCCTTCGAGGAAGGCCGGAGCTCCGGCACCGGCCTGGGCGAGGCTCAGGTGCTGCATGTGGTGAGCGAGGGCGGCGAGACCCCCGACGGGATGCGTGTCGGCGTGGCGCCGGTGCGCCGGGAAGCATCCGACCCACTGGACGGCACCGACCCCGCCGTCCTGCGCCTCGCCCTGCTCGCGCATCCCAGGAACGAGACCATGACGGTCGGCCCGGCCACCCTCGGCGACGCCGGCGACACCCTCGGCCGCTGGCGCCGCGCGGTCGCGGCCTGGGCGCACCGGCCCTCCCGGCCCGTCCCCGACCCGGTGCGCGCGGACCTGCGCGGCGCGTGGGAGGACGATCTGGACACGGTCCGGGTGCTGAGCGTCCTCCACGCGGTGGAGAAGGACCCGGACCTGGCGGACGGCGCCCGCTTCGAGACCTACGCCTACGCCGACCGTCTGCTCGGCCTGGACCTCACCCGCGACCTGGGAACCCTGGCATGATCGAACGCCCCGGCGCGGGACCGCTGCGCCGCCTGGTCGTCCTGCGTCACGCCAAGTCCGCCCGGCCGGAGGGCGTCCCCGACCACGAACGCCCCCTCGCCGCACGCGGCCGCGCGGATGCGGCCGCCGCCGGACACGCGCTCGCCGAGGCGGACTGCCTGCCCGGCCTCGCGCTGTGCTCCACCGCCGTACGCGCCCGCGCGACCTGGGAACTGGCCGCCGCGCAGTGGGGCACACCCCCACCGGTCCGCCACGACCCGCGCCTGTACCACGGTGACGTCCCCGGACTGCTGGCCGTGATCCACGACGTACCGGCCGAGGTGGAGACCCTGCTGCTGGTCGGCCACAACCCGGGCCTTGAAGACCTCGTCCTGACCCTGGCCGGCGACGGCCTGGACGACACGCTGGAGCGCGTCCGCGCCAAGTTCCCCACGTCCGCGATCGCCGTCCTGTCCTGGCGCGGCGCCGCGTGGCGGGACCTCACCGCCCGTACCGCCCTGCTGACCTCGCTGACCGTCCCCCGGGGCGGGAAGCGGTAGCCGCGACGGCACCCCCGCGCGGCGGCGCATTAGGCTGGCCGGATGCAGGACGAGTACCGCACCGTCGCCCGCGCGGGTGTGCACGAGACCGAGATCAACCGCTCCCGTTTCCTGTGCGCCCTCGCCCCGGCGGCCACCGAGCGCGAGGCGCAGGACTTCATCGCCGCCGTCCGCAAGGAGCACGCCGACGCCACCCACAACTGCTTCGCCTACGTCATCGGCGCCGACGCCTCCACCCAGAAGGCGAGTGACGACGGCGAGCCCGGCGGCACCGCCGGTGTCCCCATGCTCCAGATGCTGCTGCGCCGCGACATGAGGTATGTCGTCGCCGTCGTCACCCGCTACTACGGCGGTGTCAAGCTCGGCGCGGGCGGTCTCATCCGCGCGTACGGCGGCGCCGTCGGCGAGGCCCTCGACACGCTCGGCACGATCACCCGGCGCCGCTTCCGGCTGGCCACGGTGACCGTCGACCACCAACGGGCCGGGAAGGTCCAGAACGACCTGCGCGCCACCGGACGCGAGGTGCGCGACGTGCGGTACGACGAGGAGGTCACGATCGCGATCGGCCTCCCGGACGCCGACGTGCCCGCCTTCCGCGCCTGGCTCGCCGACGCGACCGCGGGGACTGCCGGATTCGAGCTGGGCGGGGAGGCGTACGGGGACGCGTGACCCGCACGCATCTCGCTGCTTTCGCCGCATAACGGGCACAAGTGGACAGGGTCGTGACGGAGTGATACGGGAGTGACCGCCCGTGCTGTCGGACCCGGCGTTACACTGCGGGAATCATGGGGCTGCTGCACACATTTTCACGGTGCCGCCTGTCATGGGTTTCGCTGATTTAGCAAAGGTGCAGGTCAGGCGGGTGTCGCATCCTCAATGAAGGGCTCGTCGGTGGTGCCGGTCCTGGTTCGGTGCTGACTTGTGGGCACCGCTTGTCATCCCAGGTGACCTCTTGCGTGCTGGGTGCGTGCTGGGTCCTATGGAGGCTACCGAACCCGGAACGGTTCGCCAGTACTGCTCCGGTCGCGCCCTCCCGACATCGTCGAACCGCCGTGACCTGCACTGAGGAGATCACCGCGACTTTCCGATCGCCCTGGCCCAGTACGGTGTCAGGTTCCCTGTTCCACCCAGACGATCTCGTCGTAGCGGTCCACTGTCGTGTCGGTCTGGTGGATCAGCCAGAAGAACTCGAAGCAGTTGTCGTTGTGTATGTTGCCGAAGAGTTTCCAGACGGAGACCTTCCGGAGCACCTCGTCGTCGAAACTCCAGTCCCAGTCGTCCCCGAGATCGACCAGGTCCAACTCCGGAGGATCCTGGGGGGTCCTGAGCAACGAGCCGCCGAGTTGCAGGGAGCTGTCGGAGGGCGCGTAGTCGTTGCCCAGCAACTCCATCGGCCCGACGCACCGCCGGTACTCCGCCATCGCCTCTTCGAGGGCCGGGTGCATTTCCTTGGGATGCAGGTCCTCGGAGTGCGCCCACCACTCGGGATGGGTCCACGCGGCGTAGCCGTGGAGGTCTCCGTCGTACTCCAACTCCCATTCCGGCAGTAGGCGATCGGCGGGCTCCGGAGACCACCGCGGCGAACACCCGGTGGCCATCAACAAGGATCCGGTGTCGGGTAGTCCGAGCCCGAGGTCCAGGTGCTGATGCGGCAGAGCGGCACATTCGAGGACGATCTTCGTATCGTACTCCCCCTTCCAGCGCCCGACCCTCTTGCCCACCTTGTCCTTGTTGATGACCACGCACGGCCGGAGACACCGCAGAATCTCCTCGACGGCGCCCGGTGAGACCCCGTTGGCACGCGCCAGTTCCATGAATTCCCGGTTGCTCAGCATGCGGCACATCCTGGCACGCCCCACTGACAACCGAGCGCACAACTCTTCCCATGACAGGGCCCCTTGAAGTGTTCGGCATGCGAAGCCCCGGTGTGCCGTCCCTCATGCCGAAGTCCGCCTCCACCGAGACGACCACACCGAACCGGCCGCGGGCGAGCGCACCCCGCGCCTCGACAGGTGCCGTGACGGCCGCTTCCCGCAGTGGCCGGCGACCGCGGAGCGGGTACTCGTCGCCCCGGCCGGGGCGACGGATCGAGGTCGCACATACGGGGCACGGTCTTCTCTGACCCTCGACAGGGTCGACAGCACCGGATGAAGTCCGGGGTGTCGCAGTCGGGCGGCGGCAGCCAGGGGAGTCCGGCATCGGGCGGCGGGTCCGTCTGCTTGACCTCGGCATCCCCCCGGGGCTCCACAGGGGACGACCGGTCGGGCACGTCGGCCCGGCCCCACCGGGCGGACGTCGTCATCACCGCGGCGCGCGGTCGAGCGGGAGGCGGATGGGAAATCGATCGTGATGTCGCCGCTACGGCGCTCAGGGAGCCGTCCGGCCGAGGACCGTGACGCTCGCTCGACGCTCCGAGGTCTCGCGTTCGGCCCGCCATGACGGGAAGGGCGGTTTGGCCTGCTATTGATCCGAAACGGTTTGGGTCTGGGTCGTTGGTGGGGTGTGAGCGATCTGGTGGGGGATGCGAGGCATCTGTCGCCGTCGGCGCAGGAGGCCCTGCGGCTGCGGGCGGTGGCCGCGTTGGTGGCGGGGCGGGACCGTGAGGACGTGGCGGCGGTGTTCGGGGCAACGTCGCTTCCTAAGCGGCTTTTTGTAGCTCGGTGTTGATCTCCTTCTCGGGGTCGAGGCGGTGGATGTGGATGTCGTGGGTGACGCGGCT
>NZ_JBITRU010000033.1:0-88213 GCF_044540255.1 Streptomyces sp. NPDC086080 | reverse complement strand
GGGGGGGCGTCGCGGGGGCCGCGGGGGGGTCTAGCTGGGGGCGGGGGTGTTACCTGTTGCCGGGGGGGGGGGGGGCGGCCCGCGGGCGGGCGGGGGGGGGGGGCCCGCCCCCCGGGGCCCGCCCCCACGACCACCGGTCGCGCTTACAGAACCTGGAAGCCGTACACGAGGTAGGTGTCAGCGCCCGTGAAGGGGGCCGTCGTGTAGGGCTCGAGCACGTTGACCTTCCAGCCCATGCCCGCGCTCCAGAAGACGACCACCTCGTTGGCGCCCGAGGAGAAGGAGGTGACGCCGTACTGATCGACCGGGACACCGCCGGGGTTCTCCCAGCACCTGGCGTGCTCGGCGCCGTTCTCCACGTACGTCATCCTGACGGCGCTGTCGCCGGTGCCGCAGTCGATCTCGTCGGTGGCGAAGGCGGGTGCTGCCGGAAGCACGGCAGTCAGTGCGGCGGCCGTCAGGGCACTTATCGCTAGTCGCTTGGACCGGCTCTTCATCTGTTTCGGTTCCCTTCCGACGGAGTCCGGGGGGCGAATGGCGACTACATCTTCAGTGGCCGACAAGCAGGTATTCAAGTGTTCAACGAAATTTGGCGTGACTTGATCGCTCAAGGACTCCCGATCCGCTCCCCTCGCGTCCGGCGGCGGGGGCGTCGGCAGCGGGCCGTGGCCTCGGTCCCCCCGGCCGCCGAAGCGTCACCGACGCCAGTGCCACTCCGCCCACCAGCAGGGCCGCCGCCCTCCACCGCAGCGGGGTCATGGACTCCCCCAGGAAGAGGGCGGCCGAGGACATGCCGAAGACGGGGACGAGGAGGGAGAAGGGGGCGACCGTGGAGGCGGGGTGGCGGCGCAGGAGCCAGCCCCAGGCGCCGAAGCCGAAGACCGTGGCGACCCAGGCCACGAAGAGGACCGTGCCCGCGCCCTGCCAGTCCAGGGAGCGGAGCGCGTCCAGGTCCCGTGCCGGGCCCTCCAGGAGCAGGGAGAGCGCGAGAAGGGGGAGGACCGGGACGGTGCTCACCCAGATCATGAAGTTCAGGGCGTCCGGGGGTGCCGCCCTGCGGGTGAGGATGTTGGAGACGCCCCAGCAGGCGGCCGCCGCGACGACCAGGGCGAAACCGAGCAGGGGGCCCGACGTGCCCTCGTCGACCGCCGCCACGCCGATCCCGGCCAGCGCCACCGCCATGCCGGCCAGCCGGATCCGGGAGGGGCGTTCGCCGAGGAGCGCGAAGGCGAACAGGGCGGTGAACACCGCCTGGATCTGGAGCACCAGGGAGGACAGCCCGCCCGGCATCCCCGCGTCCATGCCGACGAACAGCAGGCCGAACTTGGCCACCCCGAGCGCCAGTCCCACCCCCACGATCCACTTCCACGCCACCTTGGGCCGCCCCACGAGGAACACCGCGGGCAGCGCCGCGACGAGGAAGCGCAGGGCGGAGAAGAGCAGCGGCGGGAAGTGGTCGAGCCCGACCTCGATGACGGTGAAGTTCACTCCCCAGACGGCGGTGACGAGGACGGCGAGGAGGACGTGGGCAGGTCGCATACGTCGAGGATCACCGCCCACCACAGTTCAGCACCAGCGATGATTCCTGCATGGTGGGATGAAGCATCGCTAATCTGTGGAGCGTCGTCGATCGACAGCGATGGCGACGACGTGTCGCCGGTTGAACGGGAGTCGCCGTCATGCTCGACCTCCAGCGTCTGCGCGCCCTGCACGCCGTCTCGGTGCACGGCACCGTCGGTGCCGCCGCCGTGGCGCTCGGATACACCTCCTCCGCCGTGTCCCAGCAGATCGCCAAGCTGGAGCGGGAGACCCGGACGGTGCTGCTGGAGCGGGAGGGGCGGGGCGTGCGGCTGACCGACGAGGCGCATCAGCTGGTGCGGGCCGCGCGGGAACTGATCGCGATCGTGGAGCGGGCGGAGACGGAGCTGGAGGAGCGGCGCGGGGTGCCGGCCGGACGGCTGACCGTCGCCGCGTTCGCGTCGGCGGCGCGCGGGCTGATGCCGGCCGTGCTGGCGGACCTGGCCCGCCGGCATCCCGCGCTCGACACCCGGCTGACCGAGATCGATCCCCATCTCTCCGTGGACCTGGTCGCCAAGGGCGCCGTCGACCTGGTGGTCGCGCACGACTGGGACATCGCTCCGCTGCCCGCCCCCGCGGGAGTGGAACAGACGGTCATCGGCGACGACCTGTGCGATCTGCTCGTACCCGTGGGTCACCCCTTCGCGGGGCGCACGGCGGTGCGGCGGGAGGAGCTGGGCGGGGAGCGGTGGATCTGCCAGCCACCGGGCCGGGTCTGTCACGAGTGGCTGGTGCGCACCCTGCGCGCGGCCGGGCACGAGCCGGAGATCGTCCACCAGGCCGACGAGAACCCCACCCTGGTCGCGCTGGTCGCGGCCGGTCTGGGCATCGCGCTGATCCCCCGGCTGGGGCGCGGCCCGCTGCCCGAGGGGGTGGTGGAGGTGCCGCTCGACCCCATGCCCGTACGGCGGTTGTACGCGCTGTGGCGGACGGGGGCGGCGCGCCGTCCGGCGATCGCGGAGACGGTCCGCACGCTGGGCGAGCACTGGCCCGCGGTGTCGGCGCACACGCCCCGCTGAACCCTCGCGCCTCCTCTGTCCCCACGTGGGGGACTGTCACCGGAATCGAGGCCGGTCCGGGAACCCGTCCGTGCTGCGGGCCGTCCCATGGGCAGGCTGCCGGACGAGTCCGAACGTGGCGCGGTGCCGGCCCTCGCGCCCGCCGCGATCGCCGGCCACCCCTCTCCGCCGCGCCACGCCCGGCAGCAGGCCGTCATCGGCGCGCACCCTCCCGCCATGCCGATGACGGCCCCTCACCGGTTGCCGCGCAGTCCCTTGACTGGCAGAAACTTCCCGGATATTGCTGACGTCCTGGCAGTTTCCTTCACGGCGACTTCCAGAGGATGTCCTTCCGTGGATCCCCGGTCCCCCGCGGACCACCTTCCAAAGGAGCGCAACGTGCCCGACAGCAGCACCGGAAGCACGGGAAGCACAGCACGTCCGTCCAGACGTACCGTCCTCGCCGCGACGGCGGGCGTCACCACCGCCGTGGCGACCGGTGGCGCCGCCCACGCGGCCACCGGCCCGCACGGCCCCGACGACAGAAAGCTGCGCGCCCTCATCTCCCGTATGACGCTGGAGGAGAAGGTCGGCCAGCTGTTCGTGATGCGGGTCTACGGGCACTCCGCCACCGAGCCGGACCAGGCCGACATCGACGCCAACCTGAAGGAGATCGGTGTGCGCACGGCCGCCGAACTGCTCGCCAGGTACCGGGTCGGCGGCATCATCTACTTCGCCTGGGCGCACAACACCCGCTCCCCGCACCAGATCGCGGACCTGTCCAACGGCATCCAGAAGGCCTCCCTCGACCTGCCGCGCGGACTGCCCGTGCTCATCTCCACCGACCAGGAGCACGGCATCGTGGCCCGCGTGGGCGAGCCCGCCACCCTGTTCCCGGGGGCGATGGCGGTCGGCGCGGGCGGTTCACGGTCCGACGCCCGCACCCTCGGCCGGGTCGCCGGCCGCGAACTGCGCGCGATGGGCATCCGTCAGAACTACTCCCCGGTGGCCGACGTCAACGTCAACCCGGCCAACCCGGTCATCGGCGTCCGCTCCTTCGGCTCCGACCCGGAGGCGGTCGCGGATCTCGTCGCGGCGGAGGTCAAGGGCTACGAGTCGTCCGGCGTCGCCTCGACGGCCAAGCACTTCCCCGGACACGGCGACACCGTCACCGACAGCCACGACGAACTGCCCTACATCCACCACACCCGCGAGCAGTGGGAGGAGCTGGACGCGCCGCCGTTCCGGGCGGCGATCGCCGCGGGCATCGACTCGATCATGACCGCCCACATCGTGGTGCCGTCCCTCGACGGCGCCGAGGACCCGGCGACCCTCTCCCACCCGATCCTCACCGGCATCCTGCGCGAGGAACTGGGCTACGACGGGGTGGTGGTCACCGACTCCCTCGGCATGGAGGGCGTACGGACGAAGTACGGCGACGACCGGGTGCCGGTGCTGGCGCTGAAGGCGGGCGTGGACCAGTTGCTCAACCCGCCCTCCCTGGACGTGGCCTGGAACGCGGTCCTGACGGCCGTTCGGGACGGCGAACTGTCCGAGGCCCGGCTCGACGCGTCGATCCTGCGGGTGCTGCGGCTGAAGGCGCGCCTCGGCCTGTTCACGGACCCGTACGTCTCCCACGCCGGCGTCGACCGCACCGTCGGCACCCGGGCGCACCTGGCCACCGCCGACCGGATCACCGAGCGCACCACCACCCTGCTGGTCAACGAGGGCGGCCTGCTGCCGCTGTCCCGGCGCAGTCGGCCCAGGCTGCTCGTGGTCGGCGCCGATCCGGCCTCCCCGTCCGGTACGACGGGACCGCCGACCGGGGTCCTCGCGGGCGCGCTGACCGAGCTGGGCTTCACCGCCACCGCCCTGTCCACCGGTACGGCACCGTCCGCGGCGACCGTCGCCAAGGCGGTGGCGGCGGCCCAGGAGGCGGACGCGGTGATCGTCGGGACGTACAACGTCAGCGCGGCCGGCAGCCAGAAGACACTCGTCGAGCAGCTGCTGGCCACCGGCAGGCCGGTCGTCGCGGTCGCGCTCCGCAACCCCTACGACGTGGCCCAGCTGCCCGGAGTACGGGCGTACCTGGCCTCGTACTCCTGGACGGACGTCGAGGTGCGGGCGGCGGCCCGGGTGATCGCGGGCAAGGTGAACCCGCGCGGCACGCTGCCGGTCCCGGTGCAGCGGGCCGACGACCCGGCGACGGCGTTGTACCCGGTCGGGTACGGGCTGAGGTTCTAGCCACGTACGGACGAGCGACACCCGTACACGACCGGTCGTAGCACGCGTACGTCACACACCCGGCGCACCGTACCCAATGTGCGCAAAACATCCCTGAACCGCTGGCGGTGCCCGGTCCGCCGGGGCACGCTGGGCGGGGGTGTCCGGGGGATGACGATGCGCGTGAGAGCCAGGTGGCGGGCGACGGCCCTGCGCGCGGCGGTGTGCGCGGTGCTGCTCGCCGGCTGCCAGAGCGCGCCGGGCGGCGGGGCCGGGGAGGCGGGACGGCTGGAGGGGCCGGGGGCGGCGGTGTCACCGGCGCCGGTCCGGCCGTCCGGGTACGGGGCGGTGTTCCTCGCGCTCGGCGAATGCAGTTCCTTCGGCCGGACCAGTTTCACCGAGGTGTCCTGCGCCGGTGAACGCGCGGCGGCCCGGGTGATCGCCCGGCACGACGGGACGGTGCGCGAGGGGCCGCGCTGCCCGGCGACCACGGACTTCGTGCTGCACATCGGCGAGCAGCGGCCTTCCCCCGCGGGAGCCGGCGGCAGGGACGGCGACGGGACGGTGCCGCGCGGCTACGCCTGTATGCGTCACCTCCAGCCGCCGCACCCCGGGGACCCGGGCGGCGGGGGCGGGCCGCGCACCGTCGTCGGCGACTGCGTCTACGACCTGGGGAGCGGCAAGGTCCGCGAGACCGCCTGCGACGGCAGCGGCGAGCACGCACCGGAGTTCGAGGTGACGAAGGCCGTGGACACCCGGGCGGAATGCCCGGCGTCCACGGCCCTCTACGTCCGGCTCGGCGGTACCACACCGGTGGGCTGCGCCCGCCCGGTGTAATCCCGCGCGGTGCGCTCCGGACCGGCATGGCACCGCGCGGTGCACTCCGGACCGGTGTGATCCCGCGCGGTGCGCTCCGGTCCGGCGTGGCCCCGTGCGGTGCGCTCCGGACCGGCGTGGCCCCGTGCGGGCCTTACGGCCGCAGCGTGCGCTGCTGTTCGACGTCCCGCTGGTCGAGCTTCGCGTCGAACCTCGCCAGCGGCTTCGCCGCCGCCGGGTTCTCCTGGACCGCGCTCGGGGTGACGTCCGCCCAGTCGAGGATGCGGGCCGTGGCGAACGCCTTCTCCTCCGCGACCAGACCGGCCACGTTCGCGCCGTGGTTCATGCCGGGCGCGGTGAACACGTACGAGTCACGCGCACCGTGTCCGACACGGAACGGCTCGGCGCCCCACGGGTCGTTCTCGCCGTACACGAACAGCATCTGCCGGGCGTGGTGGCGGACCCAGGTGTCGACGTCCCGCATGACGTACGGCTGGAACCTCATGTCGATCGAGCGGGGCACGAAGTTGCGGGGCGGCTGGTAGCCGTAGCGGATGTACTTCCTCTCGATGTGCGGGAAGTGGATGGTCGGCGCGCCCAGCTGCGTACCGGCCTGGTAGTAGTACGGCGTGTACGGGCTCAGGCCCTGGTCCGTGTAGAACGAGAAGCCGGAGATCGTGTCGACCGAGGTCCAGATCTCCTCGTCGGTGGCGTTCTCGGCGTCCGCCGGGATGTCCGCGCAGTCGGCGAGGGTGCCGTACTGCCAGAAGCCCCACACGTAGTCGAGGACGACGGCCTCGTAGGCCCGGTCCAGGCTGCCGACGGTGTCGAAGGTGTAGCCCTCCTCCGCGGCCAGCGCCCGGTACCTCTCCTGCAGCGGCGCGCGGCGCACCAGCGCCTCGCGCTGCACCCCGTTCAGCCGGTCGCGGCACTCCTTGGTGCCGACCCGCGCGAAGAAGCGGTCGTAGGCGGAATCCTCCCTGTTCACCACGTCGTTGGGGGCGACGTAGGCGACGACACCGTCCATGTCACGCGGGTAGAAGCGCTCGTAGTAGGTGGCGGTCATACCGCCCTTGGAGCCGCCGGTGGAGATCCAGTTCTCGCGGTAGATCTTCTTCAGCGCCGTGAAGATGCGGTGCTGGTCGCTGGCCGCCTGCCAGATGTCCAGCTTCGACCAGTCGGCCGGTTCGGGCCGGGACGGGGTGAAGAAGCGGTACTCCATGGAGACCTGGTTGCCGTCCACGATCTGCGTCGGCTCGGCGCGGCGCGGCGTCGTGGAGACGCTGTAGCCGCCCGTGTAGAAGACGGTCGGCCGTGCGGTGTCCTTGTGCAGCACGGTGATCCGCTGCTGGAACGTGCCCTTGGCGGGCCTGCGGTGGTCGACCGGCTGGGTGTAGTTGAGAACGAAGAAGCGGTACCCGGCGTACGGCTTCTCCTCGATCAGGCTCATGCCCGGAACGGAGAGCAGTCTCTCCTTGATGTCAGTGGTGCCGGTGGTCTCCGGCCCGGCGGCGGTGGCCGCCCCGGCCGTACTCAGTGTGCCTATGAGCACCGTGAGCGCCAGCAGCCATCTGAGCGCCTTGCGCATGCGCACTCCCCTGTGAGACAGATGTGCGCCGGAAGCTATCGGACCAACTCACCCCAGCAACAGGGGTCCTAGGGTTATCCCTCGGTCCGGGGACGGCGTCAGCAGAGGATCCAGCCGGAGCTGACGGACCGTCCGCCCACCGCGCCCTTCACCCACACACAGCGGCGTCCCGCGTGCACGGTCACCGGGCCCGCGTGGTACTTGTAGCGGCCCTCGTCGACCACGGGCCGGCCGCCGCGCGCCCGTACGCTCACCGACATCTTCCGCTCGACGCCCGGCCTCCCGGCGAGGGTGACGGCACAGACGTAGCCGCCCCGCTTGTAGACGACCACGGACCCCGTGGAGAACGGCAGGGTACGTACCTTGCGGCCGGGGCAGTTGGCGGCGGCCTGTGCCTCGGCGGGAGTGGCGACGGCGAGGAGCCCGGCGGCGGTCAGCACCGCAAGGGCCGGCGCGAGCCGGCGGTGTATCGCTGCACTGCCCACAGACGTCCTCCCGTACCGCGCTCAACTGCGTACGCGTGTACGGACGCTTGGCGTAGGCCGGATGGTTGCGCGGGGGCGTCCCACACGGGGGCGTCCCGCACGCCGACGCCTCACACGCCGGCACCTCACACGCCGGCGCCTCTCACGCCGGCGCCTCTCACGCCGGTGCCGGTACGTCCTCGCCGACGAACGTCCGCCACAGCGCGGCGTAGGTGCCGCCGAGCCGGAGCAGTTCCTCGTGGGTGCCGTCCTCCACAATCCGGCCGTGGTCCAGGACGACCACCCGGTCGGCGCGGGCCGCGGTGGTGAGACGGTGCGCGACGACCAGCGTGGTACGACGGCCCGCCAGGCGGTCGGTCGCCTGGTTGACCTGCGCCTCGGTGGCGAGGTCCAGCGCGGCCGTGGCCTCGTCGAGGAGCAGGATGTCCGGGTCGACCAGTTCGGCGCGGGCCAGCGCGATCAGCTGGCGCTGTCCGGCGGAGAGGTTGCGGCCGCGCTCGGCGACCTCGTGGAGGTAGCCGCCCTCCAGCGTGGCGATCATCTCGTGCGCGCCGACCGCGCGGGCCGCCGCCTCGACCTCGGCGTCGGTGGCGTCCGGGCGGCCGTAGGCGATGGCGTCGCGGACGGTGCCCGGGAAGAGGTACGCCTCCTGCGGTACGACGCCGAGCCGGTGCCGGTAGGCGGTGAGGTCCAGGTCCCTGAGGTCCGTGCCGTCGGCGGTGACCCGCCCGCCCGTGGGGTCGTAGAACCGGGCGACCAGCTTGACCAGGGTGGACTTGCCGGCGCCGGTCTCGCCGACGAAGGCGACGGTCTGTCCGGCGGGGATGGTGAGGTCGATGCCGTCGAGCGCCGCCTCGCCGTCCCCGTAGGCGAAGCGCACGTCCTCGAAGGCGATGTCACCGCGCAGGGAGGTGACGGGGAGCGGCTTGTCGGACTGCCGCGTGGAGGTGGGTTCCCGCAGCAGTTCCTGGATGCGGCCCAGCGAGACGGACGCCTGCTGGTAGCCGTCGAAGACCTGGGAGAGCTGCTGCACGGGCGCGAAGAACAGGTCGATGTACAGCAGGTACGCCACCAGCGAGCCGATCGCCAGCGTCCCGTCGTCGACCCGGCCCCCGCCCACGACCAGCACCGCGACGGCCGCGACGGAGGACAGGAACTGCACGAACGGGAAGTACACCGAGATCAGCCACTGCCCCCTGATGCGGGCGCTGCGGTAGCTCGCGCTGCGCTCGGTGAACCGGCGCGCGCCGTCCCGCTCACGGCGGAACGCCTGAAGGATCCGCAGCCCGGACATCGACTCCTGCAGATCGGCGTTGACGCCCGAGACCCGCTCACGGGCCAGTTCGTACGCCTTCACGCTGGCCCGGCGGAAGAAGTAGGTGCCGACGATCAGCGGGGGCAGGGTGGCGAAGACGATCAGGGCGAGCTCGATGTCGATGACCAGCAGGGCGCCCATGATGCCGAAGAAGGTGACCACGGAGACGAACGCCGTGACCAGGCCGGTCTGCAGGAACGTCGACAACGCGTCGACGTCGGTCGTCATCCGGGTGGTGATCCGGCCGGTCAGCTCGCGCTCGTAGTAGTCCAGGCCGAGCCGCTGGAGCTGGGCGAAGATCTTCAGCCGCAGCGCGTACAGGACGCGTTCGCCGGTGCGTCCGGTCATCCGGGTCTCGCCGATCTGCGCCGACCACTGGACGAGCACGGTGAGCAGGCCCAGCAGTGCGGCCGCCCAGACCGCTCCGAGGGCGGCCTGCGTGACGCCCTGGTCGATGCCGTGCCGGATCAGCACCGGCAGCAGCAGGCCCATGCCGGCGTCCACGGCGACCAGGCCGAGGCTGATGAGGAGGGGGGTGCGGAAGCCGCGCAGGAGGCGGCGCAGGCCGTAGGAGTCCTCGGGGCGGACCGCGCGGGCCTCGTCGATGTCGGGGACGTCGTCCGCCGGGGGCAGTGCGTCGACCTGGGCGAGGAGTTCCGGGGTGGCCGGGGCGTCGGACAGGGCGGTGTCCCTGGGTTCGCGGTCGCCGGTCCACAGGCGTGGGGTGACCCCGCGTTCGGCGTCGAACTCGGCGTCCAGTTCCGCGCGGACGGAGGTGTCCTCCTCCTGCGGCCCGGCGGGCGGGGTGTGGCCCGGGGAGACGCCGCCCAGCTCGTCGGGGTCGGTGAGCAGCCGGCGGTAGAGGGCGGAGCGCCGCTGGAGCTCCGCGTGGGTGCCGATGTCGGCGAGCCGGCCGTCGTCGAGGACGGCGATGCGGTCGGCGAGGTTGAGGGTGGAGCGGCGGTGGGCGATCAGCAGCGTCGTACGGCCGCGCATGACGCTCGCCAGCGCCTCGTGGATCTCGTGCTCGACGCGGGCGTCCACGGCGGAGGTGGCGTCGTCGAGGACCAGCAGGCGCGGGTCGGTGAGGATCGCGCGGGCCAGGGCGACGCGCTGGCGCTGGCCCCCGGAGAGGGTCAGTCCGTGCTCGCCGACGCCTGTGTCGTAGCCGTCGGGCAGCTCGCTGATGAACCGGTCGGCCTGGGCGGCCCGGGCGGCGGCGGTGATCTGCTCGTCGGTGGCGTCCGGGCGGCCGTAGGCGATGTTGTTCCGCACGGTGTCGGAGAAGAGGAAGGAGTCCTCGGGGACCAGCCCGATCGCGGCGCGCAGGGACTCGGTGGTCAGCTCGCGGACGTCGTGGCCGCCGACGAGGACGGCGCCGCGTGTGACGTCGTAGAAGCGCGGCAGGAGGAGGGAGACGGTGGACTTGCCGGAGCCGGAGGCGCCGACGACCGCGAGGGTCTCGCCGGGGCGGATCTCGAAGGAGAGGCCGTCCAGGACCGGCCGGCCGGGGTCGTAGCCGAAGGAGACGTCGTCGAACTCGACGGTCGCCGGGGCGTCGGCGGGCAGTTCCTTGGTGCCGTCGGTCAGGGACGGCTCGGTGTCGATCAGTTCCAGCACGCGTTCGGTGCTCGCGCGGGCCTGCTGGCCGACGGTGAGAACCACGGCGAGCATCCGGACCGGGCCGACCAGCTGGGCGAGGTAGGTGGAGAAGGCGACGAACGTGCCCAGCGTGATGTGCCCGCCCACCGCCAGCCAGCCGCCGAGCGCCAGCATCGCCACCTGGCCGAGCGCGGGGACGGCCTGGAGTGCGGGGGTGTAGCGGGAGTTCAGCCGGACGGTGCGCAGCCGCCCCGCGTACAGCCGCCGTCCGACCGCGCGCAGCTTCCCGGCCTCCTGCTCCTCCTGCCCGAAGCCCTTCACCACACGGACGCCGCCGACCGCGCCGTCGACCACGCCGGCGACGGCGCCGGCCTGTGCCTGGGCGTACCAGGTGGAGGGGTGCAGCCGGGTACGGCTGCGCTTGGCGATCCACCACAGGGCGGGGGCGACGGCGAGGGCGACGGCGGTCAGCGGCAGGGACAGCCACGCCATGATGACGAGCGAGATCAGGAACAGCAGCAGGTTGCCGATGGTCATCGGCAGCATGAAGAGCAGGCCCTGGATCAGCTGGAGGTCGCTGGTGGCGCGTCCGACGACCTGCCCGGTGGACAGCTCGTCCTGACGTCTGCCGTCGAGCCGGGTGATCGTGTCGTACATCTCGGTGCGCAGGTCGTGCTGGACGTCGAGGGCGAGCCGGCCGCCGTAGTAGCGGCGGATGTAGGTGAGGACGTAGACGGCGAGCGCGGCGCCGACGAGCAGGCCGGCCCAGGTGGTCATGTCCCTGGTCCTGTCGCCGATCACGTCGTCGATGATCACCTTGGTGATCAGCGGGACCAGCGCCATCACGGCCATGCCGCCGAGGGAGGAGCCGAGTGCGAGGACGACGTCCCTGCGATGACGCCAGGCGTACCCGGTCAGTCGTCCTGCCCATCCCCGTTGCGATGTCACTCGGGTGCCCTCCGCTCGTCCTGATCTACCGCACGGCACCAACGCGATCAGCGGCGGATTTCATCCCTCCGCGACATTCCGGGGAGTACGCGAGGAGCGTAAGGCGGGTCGTCCGGAGGGCGTGGGCGTCAGGGGGACGGGAGCTTCGCCCTTCCGCGACCGGTTTTCTCCGTCCGGGTCACCTCGTGGCGGCCGGGCCGGAGGGGGCGGCGTTCCGGTGGGAGCGGACGGCGGGGAACCGCACCCCGGTGAGGTCCTCGGAGACGGCCCACAGCCGCTGCTGGACGGCGATCTCGTACGAAGCCGGGCTGGAGGTGACCAGCCGGGGGTGGCCCTTGGCCTCCAGGCGTCCGCCGGGACCGTAGTACTGGCCGCCGAGCACGGCGGGGTCGGTGGCGGCGCGCAGGGTCGGCAGCGCGCCCATCGCCGCCGACTGGGCGATCAGCGGCGCGAGCCAGGTGAGCGGGAGCCGGAAGGCCGCGGGGGAGTTGCGGGTGAGTTCGGTGCTGGAGATGCCGGGGTGCGCGGCCACCGCGACGGTGGTGCCGTGCGGGCCGAGCCGGCGCTGCAGCTCGTAGGTGAACATCAGATTGGCCAGCTTGGACTGGCCGTAGGCGGCGGCCCGGCCGTACGACCGCTCCCACTGCAGGTCGTCGAAGTGGATCGCGGCCCGGATGCGGTGGCCGGTGCTGCTGACCGTCACCACGCGGGACCCGGGCACCGGCAGCATCAGGTCGAGCAGCAGCCCGGTGAGCGCGAAGTGGCCGAGGTGGTTGGTGCCGAACTGCATCTCGAAGCCGTCGCGGGTGGTCTGCTTCGGGGTGTACATCACGCCGGCGTTGTTGATCAGCAGGTCGAGCCGGTCGAGCCGGGACCGCAGCGCGTCCGCCGCTGTCCGGACGGAGTCGAGCGAGGCCAGGTCCAGCTCCCGCACGGTCACGTCGCCGGTCATGCGAGCCGCGGCCCGCTCGCCCTTCGCGACGTCACGCACGGCGAGCACCACGGACGCCCCGCGCTCGGCGAGCGCCTTGGCGGTCTCGTACCCCAGTCCCGTGTTCGCGCCGGTCACCACGGCCACCCGCCCGCGCTGGTCCGGGATGTTCGCGGTCGTCCACTTTTCCTTCATGCCAGGCTCCCAGCCGAGTAACGTACCGAAGGTATCTTGCACTCCCGACGCTAAGGTACCGCCGGTACATTGTCAACGTACCGGGGGTACTTAAGTTAGGCTGGCGCTCGTGACATTTCAGCGGGCGCGAACCGAGGAGCAGCGGGAGATACGCAGACGGGCGATCCTCGACACGGCGTCGGCCATGCTCAACGAGATGCCCGTGGCCGCGCTCACCCTGAACGAGCTCAGCCGCCGGGTGGGCCTGGCGAAGCCGAACGTGCTGCGCTACTTCGAGTCCCGCGAGGCCGTGCTGCTGGAACTGCTGGACCGCTTCCTGCGGGAGTGGCTGACGGAACTGGCGGACGAACTGGCCGCCGGCGTCGACGACGATCTGCCCCTGGCCGAGCGCGCGGAGGCGGTGGCCGAGATCCTCAGCCGCTCGCTCTCCGGCCGCATGGCGATGTGCGACCTCTTCGGCGCGCAGGGCAGCGTCCTGGAGCACAACGTCTCCGTCGAGGTGGTGGCGCGCTACAAGCGCGCTTCGCTGGAGCGCCTCACCACCATGACCACCCTGCTGCGGAGGCACCTGCCGGAACTGGGCGAGAAAGCGACGCTGTTCAGCCTGCTGACCATGACCCTGGCCGGCGCGCTGTCGGCGTACGCCACGCCTCCGCCCAGCCTGCTGGCGGCCTACGAGGCCGAGCCCGACCTGGCGCGCTTCCACGTGGAGCCGAGGGAGTCCCTGCAACAGGCCCTGACCATCGGCCTCCTGGGCGCACTCCCCCGCCGCTGACCCCTGCGGACCGCACGTCAGCACCCCGCTCGGTCTCCCCGGGACGGCGCCGACCCGCCGACCCCATGGGCCGCCGCTGCCGGGCGTGACCCGTCACGCAATCGCCACGTTCCCTTCACCTCCCTGACTGCATGTGCATGTCACTCTCGCGGGTATCACCTTCGTGCAACCCGCGTAGATCGGACACCCCACATGCTCGCGATACGCCCACGCCCCCGCCGCCGTACAGCGGTGGCGCTCGCCACGGCCACGCTCCTCGCCGGCCTCTCCGTGCCCGCCCTGACCACCACGACGGCCACGGCCACGACCGCCGCGGTCACGGCGGCGTCCTACGACCCGGCGTACTACGACGACGCCGCCGGCAAGTCCGGCGCCGCCCTCAAGGACGCCCTCCACACGATCATCAGCGACCAGACGAAGATCTCGTACTCGGCGGTCTGGAACGCTCTGAAGGTCACCGACCAGGACCCGAACAACAGCAACAACGTGATCCTGCTGTACTCGGGCATCTCCCGCAGCAAGTCCCTCAACGGCGGCGACACCGGCGACTGGAACCGCGAGCACGTCTGGGCCAAGTCGCACGGCGACTTCGGCACCTCCACCGGCCCCGGCACCGACATCCACCACCTGCGCCCCTCGGACGTCCGGGTCAACTCCATCCGGGGCAACAAGGACTTCGACAACGGCGGCAGCGCCTTCACCGACAGCGGCGGCAGCCTCACCGACTCCGACTCCTTCGAGCCCCGCGACGCCGTCAAGGGCGACGTGGCCCGCATGATCTTCTACATGGCGGTCCGCTACGAGGGCGGCGACGGCTGGGCCGACCTGGAGGTGAACGGCCAGGTCAACAACGGCAGCAACCCGTACATCGGCAAGCTCTCCGTGCTCAAGGCCTGGCACCAGGAGGACCCGCCGGACGCCTTCGAACGGCGCCGCAACGACATCATCCACGCCTCCTACCAGCACAACCGCAACCCGTTCATCGACCACCCGGAGTGGGTCGAGTCGATCTGGTAGGTCTCACCGTGGCTGAACTCCTCTACCGCAAGAGGAGTTCAGCCCGGCTCACCGGACATCACCCATCCAGAGCCGCCGCCCCAGCTCGTCGAGGTCCGCGCGCCGCTCCTCGTACTCGGGCAGCGCGGTCCGCAGCAACCGCCAGAAGTCCTCCCGGTGCCCGGACACCTTCACGTGGGCCAGTTCATGGGCGATGACGTAGTCGATCAAATGCATGGGCAGCTGGAAGAGCGGCCACCCGAGACTCATCAGCCCCTTGGCGCCCGCCCCGGCCTGCGGCGGCCGGTACGAGCCCCATCGGTCCCCCAGGTCCCGCACGTCGAGTTCCGGCTCGGTCACCCCCATGCGGGCCGCCCAGGGCTGAAGCCGCTGTCCCGTCCAGTTCCGGCCGGCCCGGCAGTACCAGTCGACCAGCGCCGCCCGGCCCGCCCGTGGCTCCGCCGCCAGATCCGGACCCATGACAAGGCGCCCCGCGATCAGCCGAACCCCTCCGGTAGCCCCCTCCTCACCGGACACGGCCAGCCGGTACGTCCTCCCCAGATAGCGGAAGACCTCTCCGTCGACGAGCTGCTTGACGGGGCTGAGCGGGCGGGTGCGCTCCCGCTCCCGCCGCTTCGTCAGGAGCCAATCCCGGTGCGCGCGGACGAACTGCTCCGCCTCGGCCGTCGAACGCCCGGCCGGGGTGTGCAGAGTGAGGGTCGCGTCGGCCTCGACTGTCAGTGCGAACCGCTTCCTGCGGGCGCTGGCACGCACCCGCAGAGACAGCCCGTCCACGGTGAGGAGTGCTCCGGAGGCGGGGTCTGTCGAGGGATCGGCCGGCGCGGTCACCCGCCTATTCTCCCCTCGCCCTGCTCCGGAACTGCCGCAGGTTGTCCTGCGCGAAGGACGCCAGGCGCTCGGCCGCGTTCGCCAACGACACCCAGTCCCCGCCGACGGGCCGGACATCGCCACTGAGCAGAACGTCCTGGAGGTCTCCGGCCAGACTGCTGATGTCCTGGTGCTGCCCCTGGTACGACGCCCTGGCCATGACCCCGGTGGCCATGTCGCACACCCTGCCCGTAAGCCGCCTGACGTCCCCGCCGTCGGAGAGCCTGATCCCGGGTGTGTCCTCCAGGATCTGCTCCACCAGCCGGTACACCCGCTGTTCGAGCGGCGTGAGACCGGCGAGTTCCGGGGATTCCTCCTGCTCCTGCCGTGCCTCCTCGATCAGCGGGCCGAACTCCTCGATCTGCTCCTCGAAGCGCCCCGGCATCGTGCGCAGGATCTCCTCCAGTCGCTTGGAGAGTCGCTCGTACTTCGCGGGGTCCTCCCGCTTCGTCCGCTCCTCCAGATGGAAGCGGAGCGCGTGGCCCATCTCCGCCGCCGCCTCCTGCGGCGGCAGCCGCCGCACGGCGTCGTCGAAGGGCAGGGCCGTGAGCGAGACCGGCGGGATGACCTGGTCGATCTCCGGTCCTTCGAGGTGGTCGGCGATCATCGCCCGTACCTTGCGCCCGTACCGACGCAGAGTGAACGTGCCGCCCTCGGCATCCCGGTACAGCCGCCGCACCCGCTTCTGGAGCAGGCTCCAGCGCCGGGCATCCGCCACGTAGTCCAGGGCGTCCTCGTGCGGAAGGACGCGTTCGAGGGTGGCGAGGAACGTGTGCAGCACCTCGTCGAAGGCGAACCGCAGGTCTTCGGGCTCCAAGGCGCGGGCTGCAGGTCCCAGCTTGCCGAGCTGGTCGAGCTGCGCGTCGTCGATGCCGTTGCGCCGCAGGAAGTCGCGGACCTCCTGGGCGGCGGGCCGGAGCTTGTCCACCTCGTAGGACAGATCGCGCATGGTGTCGGTGACGTCGACGTTCCGGTATCCGGCGAGTGCGCTGGAGAGGTGCTCGAAGACGCCGTAGTAGTCGACGACGTAACCGACCTCCTTGCCGGGCGAGGTGCGGTTGACGCGCGCGACGGCCTGAAGCAGCTCGGCGTCCCGGATCGGCCGGTCCAGGTAGAGCACCTGTTCGCGCGGGGCGTCGAAGCCCGTAAGCAGCATGGACTTCACGATCAGGAACGCGATGGGGCTGTCGGGGTGCACGGGGTCGGGCACCGAGGTGGGGAGCGGCGGCGGCTCGCTGTTCGCGGCACCGGACCACGGAGCGTTCATACTGCCGGTGGGATGGGCGGGAGGGGTCGGGGCCTGCGGTGGGTTGAAGGGGGTCACGGCGACCCACTCCGGATCCGGTGCCAGCTCGGGGAACGCCTTCTGGAAGCGCTCGGTGTACGCCTCCTGGCGGCCGGCGTCGGTCCACTCCCTCCATTCTCCCCGCTTGTGGCCGGAACCCGGGGAGATGACGGGAACGAAGTCGATCCGCCGCAGCAATGCCCGGAACTGGTGAGCCTGGTGGAGATAGCGCTGTCTGGCGGACAGCTTCTCCAGCGGTGTCCCCGTCACCGACTCCGGGTCGAACCCGGCCAGCTGCGCCAGCAGTTCGTCGCGGGCCTTGCGCAGGGCGTGGTGGTACTGCACGGCCGCCTTCCGGCTGACGGCAGCGACCTGTGCCTTGAAGCCGCCGGGCAGCACGGTGGTCACCCAGTGCTCCAGCATGTCCTCGGCCTTCGCCTCGATCATGGGAACGGACTCGGTGACGTCCCGCTCGGTGGGCCACCGCTTGAGCAGCGCGGCCCGCTCCTCGGGGGTGCGGTCCCGGACGAGGTCGTCGAACCCCTTGTCGAGGACTTCCCCGTCACGGACCTCGCCCTCCCCCGTCCGTCCCTCATAGCGGATACGGACGACGACGCCGTCGTGCTCGGCGTCCTCCATCCGGTACTCGTCGAGGAAGCCCCGCGGCGAGTCGCCCCGCCCGAAGATCCGGCGTGTGTCCTCCTCGCGCCCGGTGATGATCGGCGTACCCGTGAACCCGATCTTGGCGGCGTTCGGGATCGCCTTGCGCAGGGCGGCGTGCAGGACGCTGGTGTGGGAGCGGTGTGCCTCGTCGACGAGGACGAGCATGTGCGGTGAGGTGTTGCACTCGGGGAAGTTCGGTACCGGGCCGGGGGTCTCGTCCTCACTCCGGCCTGCTCCCCCTCCCGTCAGATCCCGGTCGTCCCCGGTGCCTTCCGCGTCCCCGGCGAAGGAGAAGCCGGTCCCGTACTTCTGGATCATGCCGAAGACGACACGCCGCCCGCCGTCGCGCAGCAGCCCTTCCATCTGCGTCCGGGTCTTCGCCGTCTCGACATCGGACTCGCTGAGTTTCAGCGTCCGCGAGAGCTGGGTCTGCAACTGGGTGCGGTCGGTGACCACGACCACCATGAACTCGCTGAGCCGATGGTGCAGATGCACGCGCCGCACCAGGAACGTCATGGTCAGCGACTTGCCGGAGCCCTGCGTGTGCCAGATGACACCGCCGCGCTCGTCCTCGGTGTCATGCCCGGCACGGGCCCGCCCGGTCAGCAGTCTGCGTACGGCCTTCTCGGCGGCCCGGTACTGCTGGTGCCGGGCGACGGCCTTCACGGTCCGTACAGCCCCGCCGCGCGCGTCCGACTCGATGGCCATCGGGATCACGTAGTGCCGTACGACGTTGAGCAGGGCGGCCGGCCGCAGGACCACACCGACGAGCTTCTGCTGCTCGCCGAGCGGCGGGGGCGCGGCCGGGTCGGCGCCGTCCGCGAGCAGTCCGGCGGTACGCAGTTCCCGCCGCAGTGTGCTCTCCTCCTCCGGTTCGACGCTGCGCCACGGGTGGAAGTGCTCGGGCTCGGAGGTGACGGTCCCCAGGTAGGCGGTCTCGCCGGTCGCGGCGACGAGGAGCTGCACGGTCCGGAACAGTTCCGGCACACCGGCGGGGACCGGAGTAACGGTGGCGTCGAGGTCCGGAACGGGGTTCCCGGCGTAGTGCCGGAGATCGAGCACGGCGCTGCGGACGGGCTCGGCGAGATCGGGGCTCTTGCACTCGACGGCGACGAGCGGGATGCCGTTCACGAAGAGGACGAGGTCGAGTATCGACAGCTCCCCGGAGCGGCTGCGCACGCGGAGCTGGTCGACGACGGTGAAGGTGTTGCGCGTGACGAGGTCCGGATGCCACTCGACGTACTGGACGGTGGCGGACGGACCACCGTGCGCGGCGGAGGGCGAGGGCAGCGTCCAGCCGTGGAGCAGCATGTCGGTGGCGGCGAGGTTCGCCTGAACGACGCCGCTGCCGAGGGAGAGGGAGGCCAGCTCGTTGACCGCCCGCTGGATGTCGTCGTCACCCATCCAAGGCTGACCGTCACCACCCCGGAGGTTGATCCGCCGTAGCGCGGGCGCGAGTTGGTCGACGAGTAACGGCCGGGCCGCGTCAAGCGTGTCCAACTCCGCGCCCGGGACGTGCGTCCACCCCATGGCCTCCAACTGCGCGACTAACGGCCGCTCCACCTCGTCCCGCTCGACGTGCACCACCACAGCCCCGCGCCTCTCCGTACGTCCCGCCGTTCCCCGGAGATCCATTCTGTGCCCAGGGAGCGGGGTGAGGGGAAGGGATCCAGGCACGGGACATGGACGAGCGCGCGGACGTATGGAACTTTGTGCTGGTACGTCCGCACGCTCGGTGGAGGCGGGGGGTCAGGCGCCGGGATCCTCCTCAGGAACCTCGTCGTCATCATCGTCCGGGACGGGGAGGCGGGCGCCCCGGCTGCGGGCGATGCGGTGCACGTCGTGCAGGGATTCGGTCAACCGGGCCGCCAGGACACGGAGTTGAGGCTCGGTGGCCTTGGCGTCATCGAGGAGATCGGCGGCATGGTCGAGGAGGTCGCCGGCCATGCCGAGCTGGACGGCCTCGACGTTGTCGGCGACGCGGGAGAGAGGCCCGGTGCCGGAGGCGTCGGCGACGAGGTAGCAGGGGTTGCCTTCGGGGTTGGACCAGGGGAGGAGGCGGGGGCGGGTGGTTGTGGTGGCGGCGTCGTGGCTCTTGTAGATCATGCGACGGCCACCTTGGTGGCGTGGCTCCGCCGGGAGCCGACGTCGACACGGTGGATGCGCCGTGGCCCTACGTCGACGCCGTGCACGGCGAGCCAGAGGACTCGTCGCCGGGCGCGCTGTCGTTTGGCCTGCTCGCGTTGCTCGTGGGCGAGGAGGTAGGGGCGGACGAGCGGGGAGTCCTCCCCACGGAGGAGGGCCTCGTGCGGGGAGGGGCGGCGGCCGGGTGCGACGGGGGCGGCAAGTACGGGGGCGAGGGATGCCCTGCCCCCGACGGAGTGCCGGTGCCGTCCGGAGGCGGGCCACAGCAGCCGCAGAAGCGGCTCGACGAGGCGAGCGATATGGTGCAACACGTTCTCAACTCCACAGTGGTTGAGGGCCATGCCCCCGGGCCGTCGCAAGCGGTCGCGGGGGTCCTTGCTTTCGGCCGAGATCACTCGGCGCCTGTGCAAGAGGTAACCGCTCGGACACCCTCCGCAGGTACCGTTGGAAGACGGTGGGACCGTGAACACCGTGAACGCCGTCGTTGAACACCATGCAAGCCGTCGGGAGTTGAGGACATGGCACGGAAGCGCACCCCCAACCGCGCCCTGGACAACCTGCTTGACCAGGCACGATGGACCAGGACCCAGCTCGCACAGCAGGTGAACCGCCTCGGCCCCCAGGCAGGACTCGACCTCACGTACGACCGCACCGCAGTCGCGCACTGGATCGCAGGGGTCCAGCCAAAACCTCAGGTCAGGGCGCTGATCGTCGAGGCGCTTTCGGCGCGGCTGGGACGCCCCGTCACCCACGCGGAAGCTGGTCTGAAGCCCGCGCCATCGCTCATGGGCTCCCAAAGCACTGACACTGTCGAGGAGTTGATCGACCTTGGAAGGGCAACCATGGATCCATCCCGCCGCAGCGTGCTGGCTGCCACGGTCTTCTCCGCCGCACTGTCAGTTCCGGCGTTCACCCTCCCCGCGCGAGCAACAGACGACTCGGTGACTCCTGGCAAGAAGACCGTCCGTATCGGTGCTTCACAGGTGCAGTCGATCCGCACCATGACCGACCGGATCGCGGACATCCTCGACGAACTCGGCGCCGGGCACGCGATGCCCATGGCGTCCGCGTTCCTCGTGAACACGGTCGGCCCCTGGCTCCAGGCACAGGCCACGGAACCTGTCCGCAAGGACATGCTGGCCGCCGCGTCCGACCTCACGTACCTGACCGGCTGGATGGCCATGTACGAGAAGGCCCACGGCCTCGGGCAGCGCTACTACGTCCAAGCTCTCGGCCTGGCGCGCGAGGCGGAGGACCACGTCACCTACTGCCGGACCCTACGTGGCATGTCCCTCCAGGCCTCCAACCTAGGGTACGGCGCCAAGGCCCTGGAACTCGCGGACTCCGCAGCAGAGGCAGCCCCCTCTGCGGGCCCGCGTCTCGTGGCGTTCCTACGCGGTCAGCAGGCGCATTCCGCGTCCATGGTGGGCCTGAAGCAACAAGCCCACGCCCGTCTGAAAGAGGCGGAAGACGCACTGTCGAAGGCGGACAATCGCAGAGACGCGATCGGCGGCTACGACCAGACCGCCTATCTCTTCCACGTCTCCCACGTGCTGTACGAGGAGAAGGATTTCGCAGGCTCGATCAAGGCCCTGAAGCAGTCGATCCGCCTCCAGCCGAAACAGGAACGCCAAGGCCGCGTACACGCCTACGCGCTCCTCGCGCAACGTCAGCTACGCGTCGGCCACTTGGACGCAGCCTGCGAGAGCTGGTCACGGTTCCTGGACGAGTACGAACACGTCTCGTCCAACCGCGGTGACGACCATTTCCGGACGATGAGTACGGAACTGCGCCGACACCCGACCTCCAGGCCGGTACGTGAGCTTGCACACCGTGCGCGCAATGTAGCTGCGGCCAAGGCTGCTTGAGGTCCGCAGCGGCAGACGCCGGGAGCGTCGGCGCTTGAGTCAGGCAAGAGCAAAGGACTACGAAACCAGTGAATGATCACACCATTGCCGACGCATCCACCCTGCACGGCTGGCGCAGGTCGAAGTACAGCGGCAACGAAGGCGGCAGCTGCATCGAAGTCCTGGACGGCTACCCGACCGGTGTGCCGGTTCGGGACTCGAAGGCGCCGCAGGGCCCCGCATTGGTCTTCCCGTCGGCTGGGTGGGCGTCGTTCGTTGCAGGGGTCAAGAACGGATACCTCTCCACGTGACTACTCACCGCCACGATTAGTCCGGCCCGCCTTATGGCGCGGGCCGGACGTCGCCCGCTCAGGCCGCCGCAGCGGATACCGCAACCCGTCCCGACAGCAAGTCGTCCACAAGCCCCTGCTTGAGTTCGCGGAGCTTGTTCAGTTCTTCGTTCTCACGCCTGATCTGCTCGTCGCACGCCTCCAGCGTGGCTACGATGCGCCGCTGTTCAGCCAGGTCAACCGGAAGATCGATCTCCACCTCCCGAAGCCGGGATGGATTGACATTCACCTGCTGCACCGCAACCGTCGAAATCGACCGCACCCGCTGCCGAACGAGGGGATGCATCAACCACTCGACGAGGTACTCCGGGGTCAGGCGCTGCAGGTCAGGAACCAGGCGCACCAGGTACGACGCAAAGGTTGCTTTGGGCAGCTCGTCGCGCCACATGCCGGCCTTGCCGACGTGGTCGATGCTATTGGTCCGGTTGAATAGAACATCCTGACGCCGGAGGAGCAGCCGCCTTGGAACTGGCACCGGGCAGTACCGGAGCTCTGTCACGTCGATCTGCCCATCCCGGATATTATTCATCCGCAGAACAGGAACGCCGCCAACGTCCCTGTTAAGCGCTTCCGAGATTCCATATTCGGCCGAGGGCACAACGTCCTTGAGTGGCACGCGAACCCATCCTGACGAAGGCTCTGCTCGGGCAACAGATACCAGTTCTGCCAGCAACGCTCCGCGCCTGACGCTGCGCAGCTTGGCGATCGATACCTCGATTCCACCCTCCACCTCAGCGACACTATCGATCGCCCTAACGATCCGCCGCTGTTCCGCCAAGTTGACTGGGTGCGCGACAAGATGTTCAGCAAACTTGTCCTGCGGCAGATGCGCGATACTCGTCTGCCCCACCGAATCCGTGAACATCTGCCAGCGCGCCGCATAGTTCATGTAATGCAGCATGTATCGGGAATCTATCTGTCCACGGGACCGC
The DNA here is from genome assembly GCF_044540255.1 of Streptomyces sp. NPDC086080. Classification (NCBI taxonomy): domain Bacteria; kingdom Bacillati; phylum Actinomycetota; class Actinomycetes; order Kitasatosporales; family Streptomycetaceae; genus Streptomyces; species Streptomyces sp. NPDC086080. The sequence continues at coordinate 65,653 of NZ_JBITRU010000033.1, read as the reverse complement.
AAACGATGCAGCGACTTCTGGAAATAGCATTCCTTGCGATCTCCTTCCCACATCGCCGTCCGCCCGATCTCACCCCCCTCAGTGACAAGCAGGTCACCTGGAATCAGGCGAAATTTCTCGCGCTCAGCCGAGCTGAAACTCATATAGTTCAGTGCTTCAAAATCGATCCTGCCCCACTGAACGTTCTTGTTGGTCAGGTACCGCCGCTGCTCAGGCCCCGCCGATGCTTCCTTACTCAGCATCTTGCCGAGCTGCATGTCAAAAAGATCGCCAACCTTATTCAACGTCCACCCAGGAGACAGCTCACGCATATCCCAGCTCCTTCAGGAACCCGTCCAGCTCTCCGGCCGCCCGTTCCCGCCCCGCCCGAATCTCCCGCAATGAAACGGCGTACTTCTGCTCCCACGTCTCATAGGAAGCCGCCAGCTCCCGCTGCCACCGCACCACATGCCCGTCCAGCTTCGCCGCCAGGTCGTCCCTCAACAGGTCGAGCACCACCCGGCGTTCCCCCTCCGCGTCCAGCTCCTCCCGCGCCTGGAACAACCGCGGCGGTTCCTCCCCCAAGGTCGGCGGGTCGCTCGGGTACGGATACCGATGGAAGTCCGCCTCAAGGCGTTTGATGTCCGCGCCCGCCTTCGTGCGCGCCTTCTTCACCTTCGCAAGCTCAGCCGTGAGCTGAGCCAACTCCTCCTCGCTCAGGGCGACTTCCTTCGAGTCGACCTCACCCTCGGCCGGGTCCCCGTCAGCCTCCGGCTCCTCCCCGCCCCCAGAAAGCCGCGCGCTCAGCTCCTTGAACCGAGCATCAGCCTCCGCCTTACGCGCATCGGCCTCCGCCAGCTTCTCCGGGAACTGCGGAGCAATAGCCGCAACCACCTTGTGGTCGTACGCCTGGCGCCGCTCCGCCGCCGTCCGCGTCCGCAGCTTCTTGGTCCGCGCGTCCTGTTCGGGCGAAAGCATCGTGTCGACGTTCTCGACCCACCCGTCGACAACGCCCCCGAACCCGTTCTCCGACAGCGCGAGCAGGTCGTACTTCGCGTCCCACCACCAACCCGCGACCGCACCTGACAAGGCGTACCTGTCCAGCAACTCCACCCGGCTCAGCCGTTCCACGAACGACCCCATCAACTGCCCCCGCACCGCCATCAACGCGGCCTTGCGCTCGGAGGACGTGGACGAAGCAAGCGATTCAGGCGTGGCAGCCACCGCCTCCAACCGACGGGCAGCCGACTCCTCCCACCACTTGCCGAACTCCGCCCGCATCGCCTCCTCCCGGGGCTGGGCCAGCTCGCCCAGCTCCGGACGGCCCCCCGCAGACTCATCCCGGAAGTCGACGTACGCCGGGTCCGCCGGCTCCCGCTCCACGAACAGGTCGGTCACCCCGATCCCGTACGAGTCGAGCAGCGGCTTCTTCGCCTCGATCTCGGCACGCGGCACCCCGCCCACCAGGTGCGCCCGCACGTCCTGCGGCTCGGGCGGCGGCGTGTTGTCGACGTACCGGCGGATGTTGAGGTTGTCGTCGTTGGCGGCGAGTTCCTCGCGGGCCACGATCCGCGAGAAGCCGGGTACCTCCTCGTACGCGTGGAACGTCGAGACGATCTTCTCGGCGTGCTCGGGGAGCAGAACGTTCTGCGCCCGCTCCGCGTGGAACTCGCGGTCGGCGTTGATGAACAGCACCTTGCCCTCCCGCGCCCGGTCCTTCCGGCCCGGCGGGCGGAGCACCAGGATGCAGGCGGGGATGCCGGTCCCGTAGAAGAGGTTCGGCGCGAGGCCGATGACCGCCTCGATGGCGTCCTTCTCCAGCAGCTCCCTGCGAATGGCCTGTTCACCGCCGCCACGGAACAGCACCCCGTGCGGCATGACCGTGATCACCATGCCGCCGCGAGGGCCCTCCCGCTTGGCCTCCCACAGCATGTGCTGGAGGAACATCAGGTCGGCCTTGCCACGCTCGCTCGTCGCCCCGTACTTGGCACGCTCGGCGGGGTGTGCCAGATCCGCGAAGGCGTAGTCCAGGGAGAACGGCGGATTGCTGAGCACCCCGTCGAAGCGGTCCTCGTCCGAGCGCGGAACGTGCGCCGGTTGCGAGAGCGTGTCCCCGGTGGCCAGGTCGAAGCGGCGCACCCCGTGCAGGACCATGTTCATCGTCGACATGATCCAGGAGCCGGAGTTGGCGTCCTGCCCGGCGAAGAACATCGACGACGTGTCGCCGCCGTGCTCCTCCACGTACTCCGCCGCGTGGATGAGCATGCCGCCCGAGCCGACGCAGGGGTCGTAGATCCTCATGTTCTCGGTGGGCGCGAGGAGTTCGACCATCATCCGGACCACGGCGCGCGGGGTGTAGAACTCGCCGCCCTTGCGTCCGGCCGTGTCCGCGAACTCCTTGATCAGGTACTCGTACGCGGCACCGATCAGGTCGGGGAACTCGAAGTCCTCCGTGCGCAGCCGGATCCGCCCGAAGTGCGCGATGAGGAGTTGCAGGCGCTGGTCGGCGAGCTTGGCCGCGCCGGACGCGGCGCCCGACCCGCCGATGCGGTTGAAGTCGAGATGGTCGAAGAGGCCCTTGAGCTTGCTGTTCTGCCCCTCGAGCGCTTGCAGCGCGGGACGCAGGGTCATCTCGTTGATGTTGTGGCTGGCGGCGGAGACGTTGGCCCAGCGAGCCTCCTCCGGCACATACAGCACATCGCGCTTGCGGTAGGGGCCCGGCTGCTCCAGGTAGCCGGGAAGGTCCTCGTCGCCGAGCTTCAGCTCCTTGACCGCGTACTGCCGGAGCCTGTCCCTGGCCGCCTCGAACTCGTCGTTGGCCCGCTTCAGGAAGAGCAGACCGAAGATGTAGTCCTTGTACTCGGAGGCGTCCATCGTGCCGCGCAGAATGTCCGCGGCGGCCCACAGATGCCGTTCCAGCTGGGCGAGCGTGAGCTTGGCCACGTACGACTCCCTACGACCCGATCTGAGATGACGGAGAGACCTTATGACCCTGCTCGGGCCATACCGAAATCAGCGCGTGATCATGGCCGAGAAGGGTCAGTAGCTGTCGATGTGCAGCGCCTTCTCCACGAACTCGTGCACGTCCGTGTAAGGGTCCCTGTCCCACTTGCCCACATGCGCCGCGTGCTGGCCGTTCATCCGCTCGGCGTTCTTCCGAGCCGCCTTGTAGCGGCCCAGGACCTGCTCCGGCAGGACGACCTTGGGCGTCTTGGCGTCCTGGGAGCCCCGCTGGAACGGGAGCCGCCCGGCCGCCCCGTCGCACACCCCGCCGAACGAGCCGCTGACCGGTTTGTAGTGCGCGAGTCGCCACACCTCGAAGCACGGATGGGAGAAGGCGACGCCGATGCCCGCCCTCTCCGCCTCGTCCAGTGCGTCGCGGACGTACTTGTAGTTGTCGTGGTCGAAGAGGCACCAGAACTGAGGCAGGTACTTGGCCTCCAGCTTGGCCCGCTTCGCCTTGCGGTCCTCGTCGCGCTTCAGCCTGATCGCCTGCTCGACGAGGTCGAGCGGCTTACGCCCGCTGTCCGCCTTGCGGTTGGCGATGTGCATCTCCACCGGGACCTCGTCGGCGAGTGGGACGCCCCGGTCCTTGAGGATGTCCAAATACGAGGGTTCGGTCACCTTGCCCTCGGTGAAGATGAAGACCTGGCGCTTACGCTGCCCGCCCCGCCGGGCCGGACGCTCCCACGAGTCCCTGCCCTTCTGCGCCCGCCCCATCAGTCGCGCCCCGCCCCGTCCGCTCGCTCGCCTGTCCCGTCGTACGCGCCGGCCTCACGTGCCACCAGCAGCCGCCGCGCGATCTGCCCCTCCAGGAGAGCCGGAACCCCGCCGAAGGCCCCCGCGAGATAGGACTGCGTGAGGTCCTCGTCCTCGCCCGGCTCCGCATCGGTGAGCGGATACAGTTCGGTCGCCCCGTCCTTGTCCTTCTCCGTCAGCCACACCTGCGCCGGGTCGAGGAGCCGCTCGCCGCTCGGGGTGGTGAGCACCGTCGCGTCGTGCGACGTGAAAACCAGCTGGGCGCCCTTGGGGTTCGCGTACGGGTCGTGGAAGAGCCGGACGACCTCGGCCGCGAAGCGGGAGTGCAGGCTGGCGTCGAGTTCGTCGACGAGGAGGACCGCGCCCTCGTCGAGGGCGAGGAGCAGGGGGCCCAGGAGTGCGAACCAGGACCGGGTGCCGTAGGACTCCTCCTGCCAGTCGAAGGACACCTCCCCGGCACCCGAGTGGTGCGTCAGCTTCACCGTGTCCCGGCCCGGGCCGTCCTTGACGACCGTCGCTCCGGTGATGCCGAGGTCGGCGACCCTCAGAAGCTCCTGGATCCTGGTGGCCCTCGGGCCGGACAGCTCCTTCGTGGTGTACCGCGCGCGCTCGTCCCGCTCGACCTCCGGGCTGATCATCCAGAAGTTGCGGCGGAACCAGTGGAACAGCGGGGAGAGCTGCGGGTGGTTGTCCGTGCCGGCCGTGGAGAGCAGCAGCGCGTTCGGCCGCGTACGCCGTACGAGCTGGGCCCGGTCCTTGACCCGTCCGCCGGGCCACTTGAAGACGTCCGGCCGGGAGGCGTCACGGTCGAGCCATTCCTGGCGGTGGCCCTTCGGATAGCTGTGGAGCCATTCGGACTCGACACGCTTGGCGCCGAGTTCGAAGCCGTACGTCCAGCGGACCCCGTCGATGACGACATCGACCTCGAAGAAGGAGGGTTCGCTCTCGCTCTTGGGGTCCAGGGAGAAGACCTGGCGAGGGATGCCGTCGTAAGAGGCCCAGTGCGCGTAGGAGTTGAGGACCGCGTTACGCATGTCGGTCATCGCGGTCAGCACGTTGGACTTGCCGGAGGCGTTGGCCCCGAAAATGCCGATCAGCGGGAGCACGGAGAGGGATCCGCCGCCCACGAGATCCACCGGGTTCGCCGATGCGTCCTGCCCGTCGCCGGGCGCGACGAAGGACAGCTCCTGCTCATCACGCAGGGACCGTACGTTCGCGACGCGAAATCTCAGGAGCAAGCCGCCCTCCTCTCCGTGGTCAGGGTAGTCGCCGCGCAGGACGACGGCCCGGCCGGGAAGCCCGCGACCTCACGGAACATACCGTCGGCACGATCCCTTCCGCAGCCGATCGAGTGATCGACATCGCACACGCCACTCCCCCGGAGCGGGGAGAGCGGTCCGAGGGCCAGGCGCCGGTGTCACGAGCCCTCCGCTCCCCCGCGCAGTGGGGGTCGGTGCTCGGCCGGGAGTGCGCCGTCGAGCCTCGGGTTCGCCCCATCAGGTGGTGTGGGCCCCAGGCAGCGGTCGATCGGCCGTGGCCCGCCGGCAGTGGGTACCGCGACATGCCGCCGGGCCTCCACGACCACGTCGGCTCGTTCGTCGCGAGCACCCGGGCCTGCTTCGTCAAATGGCAGCCCGTCGAAAAGCGGGACGTCTTCAACGGCGACTTGCGTTCCCACTACCTCGGCGACTTCGGCGGCCGGATCGACGGGGTGGGTCCAGGCGGCTGCTGACCCGCCGGGCACGCTACCCGCACGGCGTCCTCGCGGAACTCCTTCGGATACGGCATGGGCACTGCAACTCCTTCCAGGCCGCTCTCAGCAAGCCAGGTCAGGTGTCACTTATCCGTACAGCAGTCCCTCCTGCGCTGATGAGTTGAGACGTCAATATCTCTCTCAACGGCACAAGAGCCTCATGAGTTGCGGGACACCAGCCGGTCACCCGATCAGTGGCCACTTTGAAAGAGCCTACCAAGCACTAAATGAGTATATAAATCCCACATATCAGGCGGCACCATTTTCAGCCAATTACTTGACTCCCTCTTTGTCAGGATGTGCAGGTCAGGGGAAGATCATCTGGAGCCCCGGGGGACGGGGCCATTAGGGAGGGGAATCACATGAAGAACTTCGGCAAAGTCTGCGGCTTTCGCTGTCGCGGGTGGGCTCCTGACCGTTGGCGTCCTTGCCGCCCCGGCCACTGCGCACAACGCGCCGGTTCTGGCCTCTGACACCATCACCGTGGAGATTCACACTCGAGGTGACGGCACCCAGCCGCCCGCGGAACTGGGAGACCCCGCAGAATGGGGCGTAGCGACAATCACGGACGCCACGGGAGACTTCACGGCGCAGACCGTCCTCAACATCGGTGGCGGCAAATGGAGCTACGGGAAGAACTACACTACCGACGGCCAGTACTGCTACTCGAACTACTACCACCCCTCGGTGATGCATGGGTCGACCGTGAAGTTGGCAGGGGGGGTCGAACAAGTCGGTGGAAGTCGCGGGTAGGTGGTCCTACGCCAACATGACCGCGGGCGCGGCGTACGTGTGCGAGACCTACTACGCCAAGTACTAGCCCTCTCCGCCCCCGGCGCCGAACGCCGCGGACGGAATCTCCCCCCGGGAGACTGACCAAAGAAATAGGGTCATGACAACCGCACCATCTACGCGTTCACGCGTTGTCCCTATAGCGACAGCCCTCGGGGCAGGCGCAATGCTCGGCATAGTCGGCCCATTCGCAAGTAAATTCGACAACCCGGCTCTCCAGGCGGTAGGCCTCGTTTTTTCCGTGGGATGGTCGTGGGCAGGCTTCGCTTTCCTGGTCGGCTACTCCCGGCGGTCAAGGATTGAGGCATCACTGCTGTCATCTTCAGCCCTGGTCGTGGGCGTAGCCGTCTATTACCTTTTCAAGTTTCTGAGTCCCAACATTCCGCCCGGAGGACATCTCATCTCTGGTGCGGGGGACGGTCTTATCTCCAGAGCCTTGCTCTGGAGCGTAGCTGCTTTCGTCGTCGGTGCACCCATTGGGTTCCTGGGGAGTTCGGCAAGAACGCCCGGCATCGGCGGTCTCGGGTTCCGCCTGCTTATACCGGTGATTGCCTTCGCCGAGGCATCCCTGCGACTAACAATGAAGGTGGGCGAATCGCAAGGCCAGGTCGTCGAAATGGTGTGGGTTTCGGTTCGCGCACTCTCGGTCGCGGCCGTCGTGCTTCTCGTGGGCCGAACAGCGTGGAGCCGGCGGCACGGCCGGGGCCCGCGACAATCTGTCCCATCGAGGCGGCGTGCATGAGTAACAAGTTCAAGTGACGTGTCCGATCCGGTCCGGCACGGTCATCACCACCCTTACATACCAGGGCGGACGTCTGCGGCGGAATATGCCCATCGCTCAAGCGGCAGCCCGCCCTTGGCGTACGCCCGCTTCGCGTGCGCCCCTCCCAAGGCGCCCATCAGACTGGATTGGATGCCGCTACCGTGATCGCCCGAAGGGGCCAATGACCGGAAGGCGCACGGTGGCACAGGCACAGGTGACGGGCGACGACGCCGACGAAGTGACCGCCGTGCTGGAGACCCTGCTGCCGCTGGTGCGCGCCTGAACGCCCCTCATCGCGGGAAGCCCCACCAAACTGAGCAAGCGCGGCCCGGGCCAGCGGGTCGCGTGTTCGAGCCGCTGCCCGCCGCTCCCGGCCCGGTCACCGTGGAGTGCGTCAACCGACATCATTCACAGCTCAGGACCTACTTTCGATACGCGCCCCGAGCGCCCCGCTCAGCCCAGGTGCGTCGGCGCGAACATCCGCAGGACGGCGGGGAGGACGACGACCGAGGGGCCCGGGGTGGACAGGGCCTTCGCGAGGTCCTGCTCAAGGGTCTCGGGGGTGGTGCGCAGGCCCGGGACTCCGAAGGACTCCGCCAGGGCCACGAAGTCGGGGCGGGTCAGGTCCGTCGCCGTGGGCTCGCCGAAGGCGTCGGTCATGTACTCGCGGAGGATGCCGTAGCCGCCGTCGTCGACGATCAGCCAGGTGACGTCCAGGTCGTGCTGGCGGGCGGTGGCGAGTTCGGCGATCGAGTACAGGGCGCCGCCGTCTCCCGAGACCGCGAGGACCGGGCGGGTGGGGTCGGCGACCGCCGCGCCGAGGGCGGCCGGGAAGCCGTAGCCGAGGCCGCCGGCGCCCTGGGCGGAGTGCAGGTGGTTGGGGCCCATGGCGTCAAACGCGGACCAGGCCCAGTAGGCCAGGATCGTCATGTCCCAGAAGGACGGCGAGCCGGTGGGCAGGGCGCGGCGGACGGCCGATAGGACCTGCTGTTCCAGGGTGAGTTCCTGCGCGGCGATTCGTTCGCGTACGCGGCGGAGCAGATCCTGTACCCGCTCCGGGGCGGTCGCGTCCTCGCGCGGTTCCACCGTCTCCAGGAGCGCCTGGAGGGCGAGGCGGGCGTCCGCGTGGATGCCGAGGCCCGGATGGTTGGACTCCAGTTTGCCGAGGTCGGCCTCGATCTGGATGACCCGGCCGTGGGGCCTGAAGGTGTGGTAGTTGGAGGAGAGTTCGCCGAGTCCGGAGCCGACGACGAGGAGCACGTCGGCGTCTTCCAGGAAGTCGGTGGTGTGGCGGTCCTCCAGCCAGGACTGGAGTGAGAGCGGGTGCGTCCAGGGGAAGGCGCCCTTGCCGCCCGGGGTGGTGACCACCGGGGCCTGGATCCGCTCGGCGAGCCGCCTCAGCTTGCCGGAGGCGTCGGAGCGGACCACTCCCCCGCCCGCGATGATCGCCGGACGGTCGGCGCCGGCCAGCAAGTGGGCGGCGAGGGCGGTGAGTTCGGGACGCGGGGGCAGCTCGTCCGGGGTGGCGTCCATCGCTGTCACCACCGGCAGCACCGTCCGGGCGAGCAGCACGTCCTGCGGGATCTCCACCCACACCGGTCCGTGCGGGACGGTCAGCGCCGACTTCCACGCCGCCGCGATCGCCGAGGGGATCTGGGACGCCGTACGCACCGTGTGGACGGACTTGACCACACCACGGAACGAGGCCGACTGGTCGGGGAGTTCGTGCAGGTAGCCGTGGCGGCCGCCACCGAGGCCCGGCGTCGGGATCTGGCTGCTGATCGCCAGCACGGGGGCGGAGGCGGCCGCCGCCTCCTGGAGCGCGGGCAGCGAGGTCAGGGCGCCCGGCCCGGTCGACAGCAGCAGCGGGGCCGCCTCGCCGGTGATCCGGCCGTACGCGTCCGCCGCGAACCCGGCGTTGTTCTCCATCCGCAGGCCGATGTGGCGCAGGCCGGAGCGGCGCAGGGCGTCGAACATGCCGAGGGCGTGCTGGCCGGGCAGGCCGAAGACGGTGGCCGCGCCGAGCCCGGCCAGGGTCTCCACGACCAGGTCCCCGCCGGTGCGGCCGGGGGGAGGATTCAGCGCGGCATCCGTCTGCGCGGCGGTCGGGCGGAGCACCAGGTCGTGGTCGTGGGTCACTGCGCGCGGGCCTCCGCAATCCGGCGGGACATGATCGTGGTCAGCTCGTACGCGGTGTGGGACGCGGCGACCGAGGTGATCTCGGCGTGATCGTACGCGGGCGCCACCTCGACGACGTCCGCCGAGACCAGGTTGCAGGAGGCGAGTCCGCGCAGGATCTCCAGGACCTCACGGGAGGTCATGCCGCCGGCCTCGGGGGTGCCGGTGCCGGGGGCGTGGGCGGGGTCCAGGCAGTCGATGTCGATGGAGATGTACAGCGGGCGGTCACCGACGCGCTGGCGGAGCTGGTCGGCGACCTCGTCGGCGCCGCGCCGGTAGACGTCGGCGGAGGTGACGATGCCGAAGCCCATCTTCTCGTCGTCGGTGAGGTCCTGCCTGCCGTACAGCGGGCCGCGCGTCCCGACGTGGGAGAGGGCGGAGGTGTCGAGGATGCCCTCCTCCACGGCCCGGCGGAACGGGGTGCCGTGGGTGTACTCGGCGCCGAAGTAGGTGTCCCAGGTGTCGAGGTGGGCGTCGAAGTGGAGCAGGGCGACCGGGCCGTGCTTCTTCGCCACCGAACGGAGCAGCGGCAGGGCGATGGTGTGGTCGCCGCCGAGGGTCATCAGGCGGGCGCCGGTGCCGAGCAGCTCGTCGGCGGCGGCCTCGACCGTCTCCACGGCCTCGTTGATGTCGAACGGGTTCACGGCGATGTCACCGCCGTCCGCGACCTGGGCGAGGGCGAAGGGGGAGGCGTCCTGCGCGGGGTTGTAGGGGCGCAGCAGCCGGGACGCCTCGCGGATGGCGTTGCCGCCGAAGCGGGCGCCGGGCCGGTAGGAGACGCCCGAGTCGAACGGCACGCCCACCACGGCGACATCGGCGCGGCCCACCTCGTCGAGCCGGGGCAGCCGGGCGAAGGTGGCGGGCCCTGCGTACCGCGGGACGCGCGAGGAGTCGACGGGGCCGCGGGGCGTCTCGTTACCGCTCATGGGCGTACTGCCTTCTTCCTGCTCTGCACCGTGCGTACGTTCCGACCCTAAGGGGGCGGAAAGCACCTGCGAAGTGTACGTTTCATCCATTCCCGTCGCGAGGAGTGGAGGAAGTGTCCAGCATGTCGATGCCGGATCCCGTGGTTCCGCCGACGCCGCCCGTGCGCCTGGACGCGCTGCTGGCGCGCGAGGACCTCGGCCTGCGCCGGATCGCCGGACCGGACGACCCCGGCACCGTCGTCCGCTGGGCGCAGGCGTCGGAGATGGCGGACCCGTACCCCTATCTGCTGGGCGGGGAGCTGCTGCTGTCGGCGGGTGTGCACATCCCGGACGGGGCCGGTCCCGGGTACTTCGACGCCTACGTCTCCCGGATCGTGGCGGCGGGCGGCGCGGCACTCGGTTTCGGCCTGGCGCCGGTCCACGAGACGGTACCCGCGGCGCTGGCGGAGGCGTGCGACATGCACGGGCTGCCGCTGCTGGAGGTGCCGCCCCGGACCACGTTCTCGGGGGTGGCGCGGGCGGTCTGGCAGTTGATGGAGCGGGAACGCACGGCGGAGCTGCGCCGGGTCGCGGAGGCCCAGCAGAGCCTCGCCACGGCAGCGGCCCACCCGGACCCGGTCCGCCCGGTGCTCCACCAACTGGCCCGGCGGCTCGGCGGCTGGGCCGTCCTCCTCGCCCCGGACACCACCGAGATCGCCGCGTCGGGAACGCCCCCGCCCTTCGACGCGCGGCAGGCCCTGGCCGACCTGGCCAAGGTGGTCCACCCCGCCCCGGCGGACGGCGACACCCCGCCGGAGACGGGCGGCAGGGGCGCGGCGGCACCCGGCGAACCCCGGCACGGGACACGTACGCGCGCACCCGTCCCCGCCTCCGCCAGTGACACCGTCACCGGCACCCACCTCGCCGCCTACGCCCTCGGCCCCGGACGCGGACGCGGATGCGTCCTCGGCGTGGCCTCACCGCGGCGCTCCCCCGGCGACCACACCATCGCCTCCGTCGCCGCCGTCCTGCTCTCCCTCCTCACCGGCGACCGGCACGGCCCCACCGGCACGGCCCGCTCCTCGGCCCTGGTACGCCTGCTGCTGGGCGCGGCGCCCGAGGACGTGGCGCCCCTGCTCGGCGCCGGGCGGCTTCGGGTCGTCCACGCCCGGCCGGACGGCCCCGCGGCACCCGACGCCCTCGCCGCCTCCGCCCTGGGCACGGCCCTCGGGTCGTCCCTGGTGGACCCGGCCGGTGAGGTCGTCCGCGTGCTGATCCCGGCCGACCGGACGGTCGAGCCGCTGCCCGGCTGGACCCTCGGCGTCAGCCCGGCCGCCGCCCCGCCCGACTGGCCCGCCGCGGAGACCCGGGCCGCCCGCGCCCTGGCCCGGGCCCGCGCCACCCGCGCACCGCTGGTCCGGCACGGCGACCGCCCCGCCCTCACCGACCTCGTCCCGCCGCGGGACGCGGACGCCCACGCCCGTGCGCTGCTCGCGCCGATAGCGGCCGCGCCCGCCCTCACCGACACCTTGCGCACCTGGCTGTCCCTGCACGGCAGTTGGGACCGTACGGCGGTGGCGTTGTCCGTGCACCGCAACACCGTGCGGCAGCGCATCGCGCGGTGCGCGGCGCTGCTGGAGGCCGATCTGGACGACCCGGACGTACGGATGGAGCTGTGGTTCGCGCTGCGGGACACCTGAAGCCCCCCGGTGGACCGGTGCTGAGTATCCGTACGGAGTCACGTGAGTACGTGACGCACATCCCAGCGCGCGATACGCCAGGGACGCCCACAGGGCGCTGCTCCACAATGGGAGGCATGCCGATACCCGGGACACCCAGCCGCGCCGAACTCGTCGAACACCTGGTCGCCACCCGCATCGCGGGCGATGTCGCCACGCCGCGCGAGAACAACCTCTCCCACTACCGCAAGCTGGCGAACGGCGACCGCCACTTCTGGCTCGGCCTGGACCTCGGCGACCGCTGGACCGATGAGCAGGACGTGCTCGCGGTGATGGCGGAGCGGGTCGGCGTCAGCGACGACGCCGAGCACCGGTACGGGCAGGACACCATCGACCCGGAGCTGACGGTGTCCGGCCTGGAACGCATGGCCGGGCGGCTGCGCAAGGCGGCGGAGGGTCGGCAGCGGGTGCTGTTCGCCACCGGCCACCCGGGCGGACTCCTTGACGTGCACCGCGCGACGGCGGCGGCACTGCGGGCGGCCGGCTGCGGGATCGTGGTCATCCCGGAGGGGCTGACCACGGACGAGGGGTACGTGATGCAGTTCGCAGACGTGGCGGTGCTGGAGCACGGTGCCACGCTGTGGCACACCCACTCCGGGGAGCCGATGAAGGCCATCCTGACCGCTCTGGAGCGTGAGGGCCGCCCGCTGCCCGACCTGGTCGTCGCCGACCACGGATGGGCGGGCGCCGCGGGCCAGTACGGCGTGGACTCCGTCGGCTACGCCGACTGCAACGACCCGGCCCTGTTCCTCGCCGAGTCCGAGGGCACCGTCCAGGTCACGGTTCCCCTGGACGACCACGTCACCAGCCCCCGCCACTACGACCCGATGACGGCGTACCTGTTGGCGGAGGCCGGTCTGGCGCAGTGAAACGCCCTCGTCGGCCGGGGGCGGGGGAACCCCGCGGCCGACGAGGGCGGCTGGTGGACGCGCGGGTCAGTTGATGAACGGAACGGCGTCGGCGGCGTCGGCGTGCCAGTTGGTGGCGATGGGCCGGTCGACCGTGGCGGTGTCGGGGAGGCGGAGCGTGACGGCGTTCTCCTCGTCACCGGCGACCGAGAGGTGGAGCCGGTTGAACTGGATGCCGTTGTTGTTGTTGGTGCTCTTGGGGCTGATGCCGGCGTAAGCGGCGGTGGAGCCGCCGAGGACGACGTCGTCGCTGACGCTGTGCTCGGCGGGCGAGACCGCGGTGTGGGGGGAGGAGCCGAAGGAGGCGGAGGGGAACACACCCTCCAGGTGGCAGACGATGCCGCGCTTGGCCTTGGCGGTGACCAGGTAGTAGCCGCCCGCCTGCGTCTTGGTCGTGACCTTGAAGTTCAGGTCGCTGGTCGCGCAGGGCCGGGTGGTGGAGCCGCCGCTGTCGGCGGTGGCCGTGGCGGTGGCGGCGCCACCGAGGGCGAGTGCGGCGACGGCGGCCAGGGCGAAGCGGGCGGAGCGGGTGGAGCGGGTGGAGCGGGTGGCGAAGCGTGAACGCACGGTGTTCTCCAGGGTGTTCCGTGGTGGATCGTCCGGCGGGCTGCCGGGGACGACCGCAGCGTGTGCCGTGATCCGTCCCACCCGCCACCTCGAACGCCCAGTACGGGACGCCGGAACGCTGGAACGACCGCTGACCAGCGCGTACACCTCCGGCATGGAACGGTCGACCGGGACGCGAGCCGGACGTGGTGTCCGCGCGGGACGCGCGCGGACACCGCTTCCGCGCACCCTGGAGGGCGGAGAACGTCCGGCGCCGGCTCAGGAGCGCGGAACGCGGACCACTCCCTCCTGAATGACCGAGACCGCGAGCCTGCCGTCCTGGGTGTAGATGCGGGCCTGACCCAGGCCCCGGCCGCCGTGGGCCGACGGGGACTGCTGGTCGTACAGCAGCCACTCGTCGGCGCGGAACGGGCGGTGGAACCACATCGCGTGGTCCAGGGACGCGCCGACGACATCGCCGACGGCCCAGCCGCCGCGCCCGTGGGCGAGGAGGATGGAGTCGAGGAGCGTCATGTCGGAGACGTACGTGGCGAGGACGACGTGCAGCAGGGGGTCGTCGCTGTCGAGCTTGCCGTTGGTGCGGAACCAGACCTGGGAGTGCGGTTCGCGCGGCTCGCCGAAGCGGCCGTAGGGAGGGTCGTCGACGTAGCGCAGGTCGACCGCCGCGCGGGCGCCGAGGTAGCGGTGCACGATCTCGGGGGCGAGGTGCGGGTAGCCGCGCAGCCGCTCCTCGGAGGTCGGCAGTGTCTCCGGGTCCGGTGCGGGCGGCATCGGGGCCTGGTGGTCGAGGCCCTCCTCGTACGCCTGGAAGGACGCCGAGAGGTGGAAGATCGGCTTTCCGTGCTGGACCGCCACCACGCGCCGCGTGGTGAAGGAGCGGCCGTCCCGGATCCGGTCGACGGTGTAGACGATGGGCGCGCCGGGGTCACCGATGCGCAGGAAGTACGCGTGCAGCGAGTGGGCGGGCCGGTTCGCGGGGACGGTGCGCCCCGCGGCGACCAGTGCCTGCGCCGCCACCTGCCCCCCGAAGACGCGGGGGACGGCGGAGGCGCGGGACTGGCCGCGGAAGATGTTCTCCTCGATCTGCTCGAGGTCGAGCAGATCGAGGAGCTCCTGGAGTGCCGTGCTCATGGAACCAGTTGCATGGGGCAGGATGTCCGGGGCCTCAGAGGCCCATGTCCTTGGCGATGATCGACTTCATGATCTCGCTGGTGCCGCCGTAGATGCGGTTGACCCGGTTGTCCGCGTACAGGCGGGCGATCGGGTACTCGTTCATGTAGCCGTAGCCGCCGTGCAGCTGGAGGCAGCGGTCGATGACACGGTGGGCGACCTCGGTGCAGAACAACTTGGCGCCGGCGGCCTCGGCGGGGGTGAGTTCGCCGGCGTCCAGGGCCTCGGTGGCGCGGTCGGCGACGGCCTCGGCGGCGTCCACCTCGGCCTGGCAGGCGGCCAGCTCGAACTTGGTGTTCTGGAAGTGGGCGACCGGCTTGCCGAAGACGGTGCGCTCCTGCACGTAACTCTTGGCGAAGCGGACCGCGGCCTTGGCCTGCGCGTAGGCGCCGAAGGCGATGCCCCAGCGCTCGGAGGCCAGGTTGTGGCCGAGGTAGGAGAAGCCCTTGTTCTCCTCGCCGAGCAGGTCCTCGACGGGCACCTTGACGTCGACGAACGCCAGCTCGGCGGTGTCGGAGGTCTTCAGGCCGAGCTTGTCGAGCTTGCGGCCCACCGAGTAGCCCTCGGACTTGGTGTCCACGGCGAACAGGGAGATGCCGTGGCGGCGGTCCTCGGCCGTCGGGGCGGCGGTGCGGGCGCAGACGATCACCTTGTCGGCGTGGACGCCGCCGGTGATGAAGGTCTTGGCGCCGTTGAGGACGTAGTGGGTGCCGTCCTCGCTGAGCTTGGCGGTGGTCTTCATGCCCGCGAGGTCGGAGCCGGTGCCCGGCTCGGTCATCGCGATGGCCCACATCTCCTCGCCGGAGACGAACTTCGGCAGGAAGCGCTTCTTCTGCTCGTCGGTGGCGAGCATCTTGATGTAGGGCAGGGCGAGCAGCACGTGCACGCCTGAGCCGCCGAACTGGACGCCCGCGCGGGCGGTCTCCTCGTAGAGGACGGCCTCGAACTTGTGGGTGTCCATGCCCGCGCCGCCGAACTCCTCGGGCACGCTGATGCCGAAGATGCCCAGCTCACCGAGCTTGTAGTAGAAGTCGCGCGGCGCCTGGCCCGCCGCGAACCACTCGTCGTAGACGGGAACGACCTCGGCCTCGATGAAGGCGCGGATGGTCTCCCGGAACGCCTCGTGATCCTCGTTGAAAACCGTACGGCGCACTTCCGCCACCCTTCTCCGCGCCTGGACCGGCGCCGCTCTCGCGCACGTGGTTGCTCGCCGCGGGGTTCCTCGACCAATGGCCGCGGCCCTCATGGCTAAGCGCTTGCTCATCCAAGATACCGGCGAGTATCCACAGCCGTCCAGGGTGGAGGGACCGCAGGGACCGTAACGCTCGTCACCCCGCCGTGGGCCGGCCCGCGCCCGCCGCGGCGAAGGCGCCCCGGGCCATCCGGTGCAGCAGCTCGGCGGTTCCGGCCCGGCCGGGCAGGGAGCCGGGGCGGGTCAGGTGCGGGGTCGAGTTGAGCAGGCCGAACACCGAGTGCACGGCCGAGCGGGCGTCCGGCTCGGCCAGCTCCGGGTACAGCTCGCGCACCACCTCCACCCACAGCTCCACGTACTGCCGCTGCAACTGGCGGACCAGCTTGCGGTCGCTGTCCGGGAGGCGGTCCAGCTCACGGTCGTGCAGGGTGATGAGGGGACGGTCGTCGAGCGCGAAGTCGATGTGCCCCTCGATCAGCGAGTCGAGGACCGCCTCGGGGGCCGACACCTCCCCGGCCTCCTGCAGACGCCGCTTGGCCCCGGTCAGCAACTGGCCGCTGATCCCCACCAACAGCTCCGCGAGCATCGCGTCCTTGCCCGGGAAGTGCCGGTAGAGCCCGGGTCCGCTGATGCCGACCGCGGCGCCTATCTCGTCGACCCCGACGCCGTGGAACCCGCGCTCGGCGAAGAGCCGGGCGGCCTCCTTGAGGATCTGCTCGCGGCGGGTGGGGGCGTCGGTTCTGGTGGCCATGAGGACGATTCTAGACAGGGAGGTTAGCGGTCGTTAACCTGGAGGAAATGCGTTAACGCTCATTAACAAGGTGAGGGGACCCGCAGGATGCATGAGGCACCGGAGCTTCACAGCGCGGCAGATCCCGCGTCGGAGGCCTTTCGGGCCAACGAGGAGGCGCACCGCACCCTCGTCGAGGAGCTGCGCGGCAAGCTGGCCGCGGCGGCGCTCGGCGGCGGTGAGCGGGCGCGGGCGCGGCACACCGCGCGGGGGAAGCTGCTCCCGCGCGAGCGCGTGGACACGCTCCTCGACCCCGGCTCGCCCTTCCTGGAGCTGGCCCCGCTGGCGGCCGACGGGATGTACGAGGGGCAGGCCCCGGCGGCCGGCGTGATCGCCGGCATCGGCCGGGTCTCCGGCCGTGAGTGCGTCGTCGTGGCCAACGACGCCACCGTCAAGGGCGGTACGTACTACCCGATGACGGTGAAGAAGCACCTGCGGGCGCAGGAGGTGGCCCTCGACAACCGGCTCCCCTGTGTCTGTCTGGTGGACTCCGGCGGCGCGTTCCTGCCGATGCAGGACGAGGTGTTCCCGGACCGGGACCACTTCGGGCGGATCTTCTACAACCAGGCCCGGATGTCCGGCGCCGGCATCCCGCAGATCGCGGCGGTGCTCGGCTCGTGCACGGCGGGCGGGGCGTACGTCCCGGCGATGAGCGACGAGGCGGTGATCGTCCGCAACCAGGGCACGATCTTCCTCGGCGGCCCGCCCCTGGTGAAGGCGGCGACCGGCGAGGTGGTCACGGCGGAGGAGCTGGGCGGCGGGGAGGTCCACGCGCGGGTGTCGGGTGTGACCGACCATCTCGCGGAGGACGACGCGCACGCGCTCAGGATCGTGCGCACCATCGTCTCGACGCTCCCCGCGCGGGGCTCCCTCCCCTGGGCCGTCGAGCCCGCCGTCGAGCCCAAGGTGGACCCCGCCGGGCTGTACGGGGCGGTGCCGGTCGACTCCCGCACCCCCTATGACGTGCGCGAGGTCGTCGCGCGGGTCGTGGACGGCTCCCGTTTCGCGGAGTTCAAGCCGGAGTTCGGGCAGACCCTGGTCACCGGCTTCGCGCGGATCCACGGGCACCCGGTGGGGATCGTCGCCAACAACGGCATCCTGTTCTCCGAGTCCGCCCAGAAGGGCGCCCACTTCATCGAGCTGTGCGACCAGCGCGGCATCCCGCTGGTGTTCCTGCAGAACATCTCGGGCTTCATGGTCGGCCGGGACTACGAGGCGGGCGGCATCGCCAAGCACGGCGCCAAGATGGTCACCGCGGTCGCCTGCACGCGCGTACCGAAGCTGACGGTGGTGGTCGGCGGGTCGTACGGGGCGGGCAACTACTCGATGTGCGGCCGGGCGTACTCCCCCCGCTTCCTGTGGATGTGGCCGGGTGCCAAGATCTCGGTGATGGGCGGTGAGCAGGCCGCCTCCGTCCTCGCGACCGTCAAGCGGGACCAGCTGGAGGCGCGCGGCGAGGAGTGGCCGGCCGAGGACGAGGACGCCTTCAAGGCCCCGATCCGCGCTCAGTACGAGCGTCAGGGGAACGCCTACTACGCGACGGCCCGCCTCTGGGACGACGGCGTGATCGACCCGATGGACACCCGGCAGGTACTGGGCCTGGCTCTGACCGCGTGCGCCAACGCGCCCCTGGGTGATCCCCAGTTCGGCGTCTTCCGGATGTGAGGGGACCCCTGACGATGACTGAGCAGATGTTCGAGACGGTGCTGGTGGCCAACCGGGGCGAGATCGCGGTCCGCGTCATCCGCACCCTGCGGTCGATGGGCGTGCGCTCGGTGGCCGTGTACTCCGACGCGGACGCCGGCGCCCGGCACGTCCGGGAGGCCGACACGGCGGTACGGATCGGCCCGGCGGCCGCCTCGGAGAGCTATCTGTCGGTGGAGCGGCTGATCGAGGCCGCCGCCCGCACCGGCGCGCAGGCGGTCCACCCCGGGTACGGATTCCTCGCCGAGAACGCCGCCTTCGCGCGGGCGTGCGCCGAGGCCGGGCTGGTGTTCATCGGGCCCCCGGCGGAAGCGATCGCTCTGATGGGCGACAAGATCCGCGCGAAGGAGACGGTGAAGGCGGCCGGGGTGCCGGTCGTGCCCGGCTCCAGCGGCAGCGGGCTGACGGACGAGCAGCTCGCCGAGGCCGCCCGTGAGATCGGCGTGCCGGTGCTGCTGAAGCCGTCCGCGGGCGGTGGCGGCAAGGGCATGCGGCTGGTGCGGGACGCCGCGACCCTGGCGGACGAGATCGCCGCCGCGCGGCGCGAGGCCCGCGCCTCCTTCGGTGACGACACCCTGCTGGTCGAGCGGTGGATCGACCGCCCCCGGCACATCGAGATCCAGGTGCTGGCCGACGGCCACGGGGGCGTCATCCATCTGGGCGAACGTGAGTGCTCGCTCCAGCGGCGCCACCAGAAGATCATCGAGGAGGCGCCCAGTGTGCTCCTCGACGAGGAGACCCGGGCCGCGATGGGCGAGGCGGCGGTCCAGGCGGCCCGCTCCTGCGGCTACCGGGGCGCGGGCACGGTGGAGTTCATCGTCCCGGGCACCGACCCGTCCTCGTACTACTTCATGGAGATGAACACCCGCCTGCAGGTGGAACACCCGGTCACCGAGCTGATCACGGGGCTCGACCTGGTGGAGTGGCAGGTGCGGGTGGCGGCCGGTGAGCCGCTGGCGTTCGGGCAGGACGGCATCCGGCTGACCGGGCACGCGGTGGAGGCCCGCATCTGCGCGGAGGACCCTTCCCGGGGCTTCCTCCCCTCCGGAGGCACGGTGCTGCGGCTGCGCGAGCCGGGTGGCGACGGGGTGCGCACCGACTCCGGGCTGAGCGAGGGTACGGAGGTCGGCAGCCGCTACGACCCGATGCTGTCCAAGGTGATCGCGTACGGCCCCGACCGGGCGACCGCGCTGCGCAGGCTCCGGGCGGCGCTCGCGGAGACGGTGACGCTGGGCGTGCCGACCAACGCGGGTTTTCTGCGGCGGCTGCTGGCGCATCCGGCGGTGGTCTCCGGTGAGCTGGACACGGGGCTGGTCGAGCGTGCGGCGGACGGCCTCGTACCGGACGGGGTGCCGGCGGAGACGTACGCGGCGGCGGCGCTGCTGCGCCAGGCCTCCCTCGCACCCGCCGGCGGGCCCGGCTGGGCCGACCCGTTCGCCGCGGCCGACGGCTGGCGCCTGGGCGGCGAGCGGGCGTGGACCGCGCATCACCTGCGGGTGGCGGGCCACGACCCGGTGACCGTGCGGGTGCGCAGCACCCCGGACGGCGGTACGGAACTGCTGCTTCCCGGGGCGGACGCCCCGCTGCGGGCGGCCGCGGGAGCCGTGGACGGGCACCGGTTCAGCTGCGCGCTCGACGGCGTCACCCACACCTTCGCCGCCGTGGCGGACGGCACCTGGCTGGGCCGGGACGGCGACGCCTGGCATGTGCGCGACCACGACCCGGTCGCCGCGTCCCTCACCCGGGCGGGTCAGGCGGGCGCCGACTCGCTGACCGCGCCGATGCCGGGCACGGTGACGGTGGTGAAGGTCGCCGTCGGCGAGGAGGTGGCCGCGGGCCAGAGCCTGCTGGTGGTGGAGGCGATGAAGATGGAACACGTCATCTCCGCCCCGCACGCCGGCACGGTCACCGAACTGGACGTGGCCCCCGGTACCGCGGTCGCCATGGACCAGGTGCTGGCCGTGATCGCACCCGTGGAGGAGGAGACGGCATGAACCCTGGGGAACTGGGCCTGCCCATGGCCGTACCGGCGGCGGGACTGCCCGCGCGGGTGCGGATCCACGAGGTGGGCGCCCGCGACGGCCTGCAGAACGAGAAGGCGACCGTGCCGACCGTCGTCAAGGCGGAGTTCGTCCGCCGCCTGGCCGGCACCGGTCTGACCACGATCGAGGCGACGAGCTTCGTCCACCCCACCTGGGTGCCCCAGCTGGCGGACGCCGAGGAGCTGTACCCGGCCGTCGCCGACCTGCCGGTGTCGCTGCCGGTCCTGGTGCCCAACGAGCGGGGGCTGGACCGCGCGCTGGCGCTGGGCGCGCGGCGGGTGGCGGTGTTCGCCAGTGCCACGGAGTCCTTCGCCAAGGCCAACCTCAACCGCACGGTGGACGAGGCGCTGGCGATGTTCGAGCCGGTGGTGCGGCGGGCGAAGGCGGCGGACGTCCACGTCCGCGGCTACCTCTCGATGTGCTTCGGCGACCCGTGGGAGGGCACGGTCCCGGTCGCCCAGGTGGTGAAGGTGTGCCGGGCCCTGCTGGACATGGGCTGCGACGAACTGAGCCTGGGCGACACCATCGGGGTGGCCACCCCGGGCCATGTCACGGCCCTGCTCGACGCCCTCACCGAGGTCGGCGTCCCGGTGTCCGTGCTGGCCGTGCACTTCCACGACACCTACGGCCAGGCGCTGGCCAACACCCTGGCCGCGCTCCAGCGGGGCGTGACCACGGTCGACGCCTCGGCCGGCGGGCTGGGCGGCTGCCCGTACGCGAAGTCCGCCACCGGCAATCTCGCCACCGAAGACCTCGTGTGGATGCTGCGCGGCCTCGGCATCGACACCGGGATCGATCTCGGCCGTCTGGTCGCCACAAGCGTCTGGATGGCCGCCCACCTGGGCCGACCCAGCCCGTCCCGCACCGTACGAGCCCTCTCCCACCAGGAGTCGTGAACGACCATGGACCACAAGCTCTCCCCCGAACTGGAAGAACTCCGCCGCACGGTGGAGGAGTTCGCGCACGACGTGGTGGCGCCGAAGATCGGTGACTTCTACGAGCGGCACGAGTTCCCGTACGAGATCGTGCGGGAGATGGGCCGTATGGGCCTGTTCGGCCTGCCGTTCCCGGAGGAGTACGGCGGCATGGGCGGCGACTACTTCGCCCTCGGCGTGGCCCTGGAGGAGTTGGCGCGGGTCGACTCCTCGGTGGCCATCACCCTGGAGGCGGGCGTCTCGCTGGGAGCGATGCCGCTGCACCTGTTCGGCACCGAGGAGCAGAAGCGCGCGTGGCTGCCCCGGCTGTGCTCGGGCGAGATCCTGGGCGCGTTCGGCCTGACCGAGCCGGACGGCGGCAGTGACGCGGGCGCGACCCGTACCACGGCCCGGCTGGACGAGTCGACGAACGAGTGGGTCGTCAACGGCACGAAGTGCTTCATCACCAACTCGGGCACGGACATCACCGGGCTGGTCACGGTCACGGCGGTCACCGGCCGCACGCCGGACGGCAGGCCGCTGATATCGGCGATCATCGTCCCGTCGGGCACACCGGGCTTCACGGTGGCGGCCCCGTACTCGAAGGTCGGCTGGAACGCCTCGGACACGCGGGAGCTGTCCTTCGCCGACGTCCGGGTCCCGGCCGCCAACCTGCTGGGTGAAGAGGGCCGTGGCTACGCGCAGTTCCTGCGCATCCTGGACGAGGGCCGCATCGCCATCGCCGCGCTGGGCACGGGTCTGGCGCAGGGCTGTGTGGACGAGTCGGTGAAGTACGCCCGGGAGCGGCACGCGTTCGGCCGCCCGATCGGCGCGAACCAGGCGATCCAGTTCAAGATCGCCGACATGGAGATGAAGGCCCACACGGCACGCCTCGCCTGGCGGGACGCGGCGAGCCGGCTGGTCGCCGGTGAGCCCTTCAAGAAGGAGGCGGCGCTGGCCAAGCTGTACTCCTCCACGGTCGCCGTGGACAACGCCCGTGACGCGACCCAGATCCACGGCGGCTACGGGTTCATGAACGAGTACCCGGTGGCCCGTATGTGGCGCGACTCGAAGATCCTGGAGATCGGCGAGGGCACGAGCGAGGTACAACGCATGCTGATCGCACGGGAGTTGGGCCTGACGGGCTGAACCACCGCACCCGGCCCGCGTCCACGGTGACGCGGGCCGCCGGTCCGCTCACGTGACGCGCGTCACGGCGCCGGCCGGGCATGCCGGCCGCGCGGGCGGAGATGCGTGCCGGGTGCCCCCTGGACAGATCATCAGGTTAGGCTAACCTAAGTCTGATCCCAGCCCAGGACGGCTCCGTACGCACGAAAGCAGACCTCCCCATGTCGAACGCCAGAACCGCCCGCTTCTCCCGTCGGGGCCTGCTCACCGCCGGTGGCGCCCTCGGTCTCGGTGCCGTGCTCACCGCCTGTGGGGGCGAGGACGCGAAGGACGGCGACTCCGGGGAAAAGGGTGCCGGCGACACCGCATCCGGTCCGTGGTCCTTCAAGGACGACCGCGGCACCACGGTGAAGCTCGACAAGGTCCCGGCGAACATCGTGGCGTTCACCGGTGTCGCCGCCGCGCTGTACGACTACGGCGTCGAGGTGAAGGGCGTCTTCGGGCCGACGGAGACCAAGGACGGCAAGGCGGACGTCCAGGCCGGCGACATGGACATCAGCAAGGTGACCGTCCTCGGCAACGTCTGGGACCAGTTCAACGTCGAGAAGTACGCGACGCTCGCGCCCGACGTCCTGATCTCCACGATGTTCGACGACGCGGGCACCCTCTGGTACGTCCCCGAGGCGTCCAAGGACAAGATCGCCAAGCTGGCCCCGAGCGTCGGCATCTCCGTCTACGACCGTCAGCTGACCGCCCCGCTGCAGCGGATGTGGGAGCTGGCCGAGTCCCTCGGCGGCGACATGAAGGCGGCGAAGGCCACCGAGGCGAAGAAGCGGTTCGAGGAGGCCTCGGAGCGGCTGCGCAAGGCCGTCAAGGCCAACCCCGGCATCAAGGTGATGGCCGGTTCGGCGAGCCCGGAGATCTTCTACGTCTCCGGCACCAACCTCTCCGTCGACCTGGAGTACTTCAAGGCCCTCGGCGTGACGTTCATCGAGCCGCCGGAGAAGGCCAAGGCCGAGGGCGGCGGCTGGTTCGAGAGCCTGAGCTGGGAGAACGTCGACAAGTACCGGGCCGACATCATCATGATGGACGACCGCACCTCGGCCCTCCAGCCCGCGGACATCACCGAGGGGACCTGGAAGCAGCTCCCCGCGGTCAAGGCCGGTCAGGTCATCGCGCGGTCCGCCGAGCCGATCCTGTCCTACGACAAGTGCGCCCCCCTCGTGGAGAGCCTCGCCGAGGCCATCGAGAAGGCCAGGAAGGTCAGCTGACCGTCCCCCACCGAACCCTCCTCCCCCGGAGCCGTACGCGACCACCGCCGTAGCCGCCCCGTCTCTTCGCCCTTCAGGTCGCGGGGACGAGGCGGCTCGGCCCGTCCCTGAGCGGCCGTACGTCCGGCTCGCAGAGGAAGCCGGCGTCGCTGGCTGACAGAGGAACAACTGCGCGAACAGGCCCCAGATGCATACGAGTTGACATGCAATCACTTCCCGGCGCGGAAGTGACCGCGGTCACATCCGGAGCGGGAACAGAGTCATTCGACTTAGGTTAGGCTAACCAAAGTCATGCACTGGTCGGCTCCCCGCCCCGGACCGTCCCCACCGGAGGACCCCCACATGCGCTCGCACCTGCTCAACGACACCACCGCGGAGCACTACCGCCGCTCCGTGACCGAGGGAGTCGAGCGGGTGGCCGCCAAACTCGCCACCACAGAGCGGCCGTTCACCGGAATCACGGTCGACGCCCTCGCCCCCCGCATCGACGCGATCGACCTCGACCGCCCCTTGCGCGACACCGCCGCGGTGCTGGACGAACTGGAGGACGTCTACCTCCGGGACGCGGTCTACTTCCACCACCCCCGCTATCTCGCCCACCTCAACTGCCCGGTCGTCATCCCGGCCGTGCTCGGCGAGGCGGTGCTCTCCGCCGTCAACTCCTCCCTGGACACCTGGGACCAGTCGGCCGGCGGCACCCTCATCGAGCGGAAGATCATCGACTGGACGACCGGCCGCATCGGCCTCGGCCCTGCCGCCGACGGCGTGTTCACCTCCGGCGGCACCCAGTCCAACCTGCAGGCACTGCTGCTGGCCCGCGAGGAGGTGAAGACCGACGACCTGGCGACCCTGCGCGTCTTCGCCTCCGAGGTCAGCCACTTCAGCGTGCAGAAATCCGCGAAACTGCTCGGCCTCGGTCCGGACGCCGTGGTGTCGATCCCCGTCGACCACGACAAGCGGCTGCAGACCGTCGCCCTCGCCCGCGAACTGGAGCGCTGCGCCGAGGCGGGCCTGGTCCCCATGGCCGTCGTCGCCACCGCGGGCACCACCGACTTCGGCTCCATCGACCCGCTGCCCGAGATCGCCGAGCTGTGCCGGCGCCACGGCGCCTGGATGCACGTGGACGCCGCCTACGGCTGCGGACTGCTCGCCTCACTGAAGTACCGCGACCGCATCGACGGCATCGAGCGCGCCGACTCCGTCACCGTCGACTACCACAAGTCCTTCTTCCAGCCGGTGAGTTCGTCCGCCGTCCTGGTCCGCGACGCGGCCACGCTGCGACACGCCACCTACCACGCCGAGTACCTCAACCCGCGCCGCATGGTGACCGAGCGCATCCCCAACCAGGTCGACAAGTCCCTGCAGACCACCCGCCGCTTCGACGCCCTCAAGCTGTGGATGACCCTGCGCGTGATGGGCGCCGACGGCATCGGCGAACTCTTCGACGAGGTCTGCGACCTGGCGTCGGAGGGCTGGAAACTGCTGGCCGCCGACCCCCGCTTCGACGTCGTGGTCGAGCCGGCCCTCTCCACCCTCATCTTCCGCTGCATCCCCGCGGCCGTCACCGACCCCGCCGAGATCGACCGCGCCAACCTCTACGCCCGCAAGGCCCTGTTCGCCTCCGGCGACGCGGTGGTCGCGGGCACCAAGGTGGCGGAACGCCACTACCTGAAGTTCACCCTGCTGAACCCCGAGACCACGACGGCCGACGTCTCCGCCGTCCTCGATCTGATCGCCGGCCACGCCGAGCAGTACCTGGGAGAGTCCCTTGACCGCGCTTGCTGAAGAACCCTCAACCACCTACGACTTCGTGGGCATCGGACTGGGCCCCTTCAACCTCGGCCTCGCCTGCCTCACCGAGCCCATCGACGAACTGAACGGCGTCTTCCTGGAGTCCAAGCCGGACTTCGAGTGGCACTCCGGCATGTTCCTCGACGGCGCCCACCTCCAGACCCCGTTCATGTCGGACCTCGTCACCCTGGCCGACCCGACGTCCCCGTACTCCTTCCTCAACTACCTCAAGCAGAAGGGACGGCTGTACTCGTTCTACATACGCGAGAACTTCTACCCGCTGCGGGTGGAGTACGACGACTACTGCCGCTGGGCCGCCGCCCAGCTGAGCAGCATCCGCTTCGGCACGACGGTCACCGAGGTGACGTACGACGAGACCGACGGGCTGTATGCGGTGGCGACCGAAGCCGGTGGGACGTACCGTGCCCGGCACCTGGTGCTCGGCACCGGGACCGTGCCCTTCGTCCCCGAGCCGTGCCGCGGCCTGGACGGGGACCTCCTCCACACCGCGCAGTACACGCGGCGCAAGGCGGACCTGCTGAAGAAGCAGTCGGTCACGGTCGTCGGCAGCGGACAGAGCGCCGCCGAGATCTACCACGAACTGCTCTCCGGGATCGACGTCCACGGCTACCAGCTCAACTGGGTCACCCGCTCCCCGCGGTTCTTCCCGCTGGAGTACACCAAGCTGACCCTGGAGATGACCTCCCCGGACTACATCGACTACTTCCGCACGCTGCCCGAGGAGACCCGCTACCGGCTGGAGAAGCAGCAGAAGGGTCTGTTCAAGGGCATCAACTCGGAGCTGATCGACGCGATCTTCGACCTGCTGTACCAGAAGACCGTCGAGAGCGGCGACCGGCCGGTTGCCACCCGGCTGCTCACCAACTCCACGCTCACCGACGCCCGTTACAAGGACGGCGGCTACACGCTCGGCTTCCGTCAGGACGAGCAGGGCAAGGACTTCGAGATCCGCACCGAGGGCCTGGTGCTGGCCACCGGCTACCACTACGAGCCCCCGGCCTTCCTCGACCCGGTACGCGACCGGATCCGCTTCGACGGCCACGGCCGCTTCGACGTGAGCCGTGACTACGCCATCGACGTCACCGGACACGGCATCTTCCTGCAGAACGCCGGCGTCCACACGCACAGCGTCACC
Organism: Streptomyces sp. NPDC086080; assembly: GCF_044540255.1. Lineage (NCBI taxonomy): Bacteria > Bacillati > Actinomycetota > Actinomycetes > Kitasatosporales > Streptomycetaceae > Streptomyces > Streptomyces sp. NPDC086080. The sequence continues at coordinate 39,152 of NZ_JBITRU010000033.1, read as the reverse complement.
AGCCCCGACCTGGGCATGGGCCCGTACCGGAACGCGACGATCATCCGCGAGCTGCTGGGCACCGAGTACTACCCGGTCGAGAAGACCATCGCCTTCCAGGAGTTCGCAGTATGAGCGGGACGAGCAGGACGAGCATCGGCACGTTCACCGTCCGCCCCCTGGACCCGCTGAAGGACGCCGAGCTGCTGCACCGCTGGGTCACCGACCCCAAGGCGGCGTTCTGGATGATGCAGGACGCGAAGCTCCAGGACGTCGAGCGCGAGTACCTGCGCATCGCCGCCCACGAGCACCACCACGCCTGTCTGGGCCTGCACGACGGCGAACCGGCCTTCCTGATGGAGACGTACGACCCCCGGTACGTCGAACTCACCGGCCTGTACGACCCCGAGCCCGGCGACGTCGGCATGCACTTCCTGGTCGCCCCCACCGACCGCCCGGTCCACGGCTTCACCAGGGCGGTCATCACCGCCGTGATGGAGGAATTGTTCGCCGACCCGGCCACCCGGCGGGTCGTGGTCGAACCGGACGTGCGCAACAAGGCCGTGCACGCCCTGAACGAGGCCGTGGGCTTCGTGGCCGAGCGGGAGATCGACAAGCCGGAGAAGCGCGCGCTGCTGAGCTTCTGCACGCGCGAACGCTTCTTCAACAGGCACAGCGAGGCCGCCCGAGGAGCAGCCGTATGACCCCGTCCGACGCCGTGGCGCATCTGTCCCCCCACCACTGGGCGCGGGCCAACCGCCTCCTGATCCGCAAGGCCCTCGCCGAGTTCGCGCACGAGCGGCTGATCACGCCGGAGGCCACCGGCGACGGTGGGTGGGCCGTCCGCAGCGACGACGGCCTGACCCGGTACACCTTCACCGCGACACTCCGCGCCCTGGAACACTGGGGGATCGACGCCGACTCGATCACCCGCCACCGCGACGGCACCGAACTCGAGCTCGCCGCCCTGGACTTCTTCATCGAGCTGCGGAAGTCCCTGGGCCTGAGCGACGAGATCCTGCCGGTGTACCTGGAGGAGGTCTCCTCCACCCTCTCCGGCACCTGCTACAAACTCGCCAAGCCGCGGATCCCGGCCCGCGAGCTGATCGACGCCGGCTTCCAGGCCGTCGAGACCGGCATGACCGAGGGCCACCCCTGTTTCGTCGCCAACAACGGACGGCTGGGCTTCGGCGTCCACGAGTACCGGTCCTACGCGCCGGAGACGGCGAACCCGGTCCGACTGGTGTGGCTGGCCGCGCACCGCTCGCGCGCCGCGTTCACGGCCGGCGTCGGCGTCGAGTACGAGTCGTTCCTCCTCCAGGAACTGGGCGAGAAGACCGTCAAGGGCTTCCACGCCGTCCTGCGCGAGCAGGACCTGGACCCCGCCGACTACCTCCTGATCCCCGTCCACCCCTGGCAGTGGTGGAACAAGCTCTCGGTCACCTTCGCCGCCGAGGTCGCCCGCCGGCACCTGGTCTGCCTGGGCGAGGGCGACGACGAGTATCTGGCCCAGCAGTCCATCCGTACCTTCTTCAACACCTCGCACCCGGAGAAGCACTACGTGAAGACGGCCCTGTCCGTCCTCAACATGGGCTTCATGCGCGGACTGTCCGCCGCCTACATGGAGGCGACCCCGGCGATCAACGACTGGCTGGCGCGGCTCGTCGACAGCGACCCGGTCCTGCGGGCCACCGGGCTGTCGATCATCCGGGAGCGGGCCGCCGTGGGCTACCGGCACCTGGAGTACGAGCAGGCCACCGACCGCTACTCGCCGTACCGCAAGATGCTGGCCGCGCTGTGGCGGGAGAGCCCGGTGCCGTCCTTGAAGGACGGCGAGTCCCTCGCCACCATGGCGTCCCTCGTCCACGTCGACCACGAGGGCACCTCCGTCGCGACCGCGCTGATCGAACGCTCGGGGCTCACCCCGGCCGAGTGGCTGCGCCACTACCTGCGGGCCTACTACGTCCCCCTCCTGCACAGCTTCTACGCCTACGACCTGGTGTACATGCCGCACGGCGAGAACGTGATCCTCGTACTGGCGGACGGCGTGGTGCGGCGCGCGATCCACAAGGACATCGCCGAGGAGATCGCGGTGATGGACCCGGACGCGGTACTGCCACCGGAGGTCTCCCGCATCCGGGTGGAGGTCCCGGAGGACACCAAACTCCTGTCGATCTTCACGGACGTCTTCGACTGCTTCTTCCGCTTCCTCGCCGCGAACCTCGCCGAGGAGGGCGTCCTGGCCGAGGACGGCTTCTGGCGCACGGTCGCGGAGGTCACCCGCGAGTACCAGGCCTCGGTCCCCGAACTCGCCGACAAGTTCACCCGCTACGACATGTTCGCCCCCGAGTTCGCCCTCTCCTGCCTGAACCGCCTCCAGCTCCGCGACAACAGACAGATGGTCGACCTGACGGACCCCTCGGGCGCGCTCCAGCTGGTGGGCACGCTGAGGAATCCCCTGGCGGGGTTCTGACCCACGAACAGACGAGCGCCCCGGAGTACGGTCATTCAGGGCGCTCGTCAACACAACGTGCCTAGTCAGGCTGCCTTCTTCGATGGCCTCGAAGGCTGAGCCAGGGGTACTGCCCCAGGAACCGTTTCCCGTTGAAATGCACCATGTGTGTCTTGCTTGAAGTTCTTCCAAGGCCGGGCGGTCAGCGTCTTCGCTGGTCACGCAAGGGGTGTTGACCGGGCCTCGACGTGAAGCAACGGAGCTCGTCGGTACAGGCGGTCGTCCAAGACAGCTTGTCCAGCAAGGGGATCCGTTGCCTGTTCATTGTGTCCCGCCGTCGGCGCTGACGACCGTTACCCGGACGGTGACTGTGGCCGCGGGCCGGTTCGCTCCCGGACATCTGGAGGAGCTGACGACGGTCATGCCGTGCGAGCTGGTCCACGCGGTCCTGTCCGAGACCGGGACCGTGCAGCGGCGGCTGTGTGACCAGTGAAAACGCTAACTACCCGGCCTTGGGGGGACCTCACCCACGCCTACGACCCCGCCCTTCCCTTTCCTTCCGGGGCAAGAGCCTGCGCGGCCGGCGCCGGCGTCACAACCGCGATCATGCCAAGGTCCGCAGCCTCGGCGAACGCGCCATGGCCACCCTCACATACCGGCGGCTTCTGAGGCAGCTCCGCTGCAGCACCACCCGGATCACCGCCGTCGTCCGTGCCGTCGTCGCCCTCGAACTCGCCACCTGATCAAGATGAGAAGGCTCACCGCGACGATCCAGCCATTCGTCCACGACGGCATCTCAGGCTTCCTCCCTCACCGGACTGTCGATCTTGAGCGCAACCGCTCGGCCTGAGCCATCGCCGGTACGTTCGGAAACACCGAGCCGATTCGACCAAGAGATCGATTAAGCTCTGGCCAGCCGTCTGATCATCGTTAAATTCGCAGTGCGAGTCAGTAAGCGCACGGTGTCCGGGATGACACCGCACGACACATTTGGACGGGTGTGAATATGAAGAATCGCCGGTTGGCGCGTGGGCTCATCGTTGGTGCGGCCCTGGTGGGGCTTGCTGGGGCCACCCCCGCCTACGCCGAAGGCTCCTGGTCCTCGTACATCAGTGGCTGGAGCGAGGGTTCGGAGTCGAGACGCTGGACGGACAACAACGCCGACTCCGTCAGCACCTCCGTAGGGTTCAGTGGCTGCCACTCCGACGGCGGCTTCGGAAACGCCGGGCTGAAGCTCTGGAAGGACGTCTTCGGTCCTGACAGTGACCAGGGGTCCAGGACCAACTACTGCAACAGGGTCTACTGGGGCGACAAGGCCAGCGGCACGTATTACTTCGAGCTTACGAGCGTCTTCAGCGGCGGCTACCTCGATGTCAACTCAGTGAACACACGGTACTGATGTAGGCATACTCCGGGTGTTCCGGCACCCTCCGTTGCCGGAACACCCGGTCGCTCCAACTCGCTCACCACCAAGCCGTCTCCGATCAGCGGGGCGGCGGATTGCGCACTCTCCATGGCTCTGGTTTTCCGTACTCTCACCTTCCGCTACAACCGGAAGACAGCCGTGTTCGCCGGACTCGACCTGCACATCGACAGTCCGGCCACTGTGCTGCTCGGCCCCAACGGTGCCGGCAAGTCCACGCTGATGGCGCTTGCCGCTTCTCAGCTCACCCCCACCCAGGGAACGCTGAGCTGGTGCGACCTGAGCCCTGACAGCCGCAAGAACCAGGCGCGGTACCGGAAGGCCGTGGCCTGGATCCCACAGCAGATCAGCCCTGTCCCCGGGCTGACCGTCCGTGAGCAAGTGGCCTATGCGGGCTGGCTCAAGGGACTCTCCCGCAGCGCTGCCTGGGAAGCATCCTTGCAGGCACTGGAGAGAGTCGACTTGGTCAAGCTCGCTGATCGCAAGAGCCATCAGGTGTCTGGTGGACAACTGCGCCGCATGGGTATTGCCGGTGCCCTCACGCACCGCAGCGAGCTCATCCTTATGGACGAGCCGACCGCCGGTCTCGATCCACAGCAGCGAACGGTGTTCCGCTCCTTGATGGAAGAACTCAGCGACTCCGTGTCGGTCATCGTGTCCACACACCAGACAGAGGACCTTGCCGACCTGTATCGGGAGGTCGTGGTACTGAGCGGCGGAACCGTCCGGTTCCAGGGCAGCACCGATGCATTTCACTCACTTGCGGGAGGAACCAGCTCTCCACGGGGACTGGCGGATGCCGCCTACACGCAGCTCGTCGGCCGGGAGGCGTGATCATGCGGCTGAGAACCACGATCCGCTCCTCCGCGGCAACCATCCTCCTGCCCTTTCTCATCGGATTCGTCTTCGTTGCTCTCGGCGATGACCTGTCCGAATGGGTCACGGTCAACTACTGGCCCTCCGCCACAGGCAGCTCCACTTTCGCGCTTCCCTTCGTCGCCGCTGCCTGTGCAGCCGCAGCGGCCTGGGAAGGTGCACGACTGCACCGAGGACGGGTCTTCGACCAGGCGCCCGTGCGCGGCCAGTTGGCCATCACGCTCCCCGCGCTCATCCCCGTCGTGGTGATGGGCCTGCTGGGCATGCTCGCCGCTCTGCTCACGTCCGCGATTGCCGCCGACGTGGGTCCCGGAGTTCCTCAGCTGGGTATCGTCCTGGTGGTGGTCGGCGTGCTGGCAGCCAACACACTCGTCGGCTACATCGTCGGCCGTGTGCTACCGGCCGTCCTCGCCGCGCCTCTCGCGCTGATCGGCAGTTTCTTCGTCAACGCCTACCCCTCCTCCTGGAGCATCTACTGGCTCCGCCACCTGCTGGGAGGAGGGCTGGACAGCTGCTGTTCGGTTGACACGACCGTGGATGGGCGCGCCCTACTCAGTGCCGGCGTGTTCACGGCGGCCATCTGCCTCGCCTCGCTGGTTCTGATCCACTGCAGAGGCAGTGCGGTTGCCCTCCTTGCGGCAGCGGTCGTCACGGCCGGCGGTTTCGGCACCGCCGCTTACATCGCACGGAGTCTCACCGCAGAGCCGATTCAGGCTCGCTCGCCCGAGGCCTTGATCTGCGAAGGTGCTGAGCCCCGAATCTGCCTGTGGCCCGAAGTGGACAATCGCGCCATGGTGCTGCGCGAAACGCGCGAAACAGTGAAAAGACTGGAGCTGGCCGGCCTTCCTGCACCCAGGATATTGACCATGGCAGCGCAGCCGGAGGCAGGGGCGGTCAAACTCGGAATCCCCACTGATCCACGAGCCGGCGACATTCCCGGAGGTATCGTCTCCGGCCTGATCCCCGAGCCTCCCGAGTGCGCGATAAAGGGGGCCCCCTATCCCGCTGGGGACGCCGTCTCGCCTTTGGCAGCCTGGCTCTACGCAACGGCGGGTGCGCCGGTTGACACCGTGGCGGGCAGGTTCGGACAGCAGGAGGCGGCAGTCGCCCATGAGGTGATGAAACAGCCTCGCAGTGTCCAACTGGACTGGTACCGACACAATATGAACGCGATGCGGTCCTGCGGAAAGCAGCCGCAGCTGAATATTGCGGGGAACGCTACATGACCTGGTGGCTCAAGGTCCGCGCGGTGCCCGCTCTGGTCTCAGGGGTAGTGGGAACGATAGGAGTCGGTCTGATGGTCGGCGGTGCTGAACTCCCCGTCCCCGCACTCACGGGCCAGGCAGGCCAGTTCCTCGTGGGACACCTCATCACCCTGACCCCAGCCGTCCTGCTGCTTTTCGGGATGGGGCGCGGAGATCTGCGCACGGAGAGCGTCGCTTCGCGCACCGTGCGGCACTGGGACGTCGCCCTCGCGGTATCCTGCGCCGCGGCGGGCCTGTTGACAGCGGCGATCTGCCACATCCTCTGGCCCACAGATATCGCCATGGTCCTGGGCCGAAACATTGCCGGCTACATCGGCCTCGCCCTGATCTTGCGCCCCCTGGTGGGACATCGGGTGGCGGGGGGCGCCCTGGCCGCTGTACCACTGGCCTGCGCGGCAGCCGGGTGGCGTACGGGCGGACGGCCAGAGCCGTGGGCGTGGTTGCTGCACCCCGGCGACTCGGTGCTCGCTGTGGTCATGGCCACGGCGACGCTGCTGGTCGGTGTATCGGTCGCACTGACTCGACGGAAGCCACCGTGGGAGATCGATGCCGCGCCGTAGGACTACTGCACTTGTCTGCGTGATGTCCGTCAGCCACCCATGATCAGACCGGCGCCCGGAACGGTTCAGGTGACGGTGGAGTCGTAGGCGACCGGGGATGCGCCAGGACGGGGTGGTTACCGCGGCCAACCTTAACGACGTCACCCAGGCACTCGCCCTGGTCGACGGCATCCGCCCGTCGCCGACCGCCCCGGCCGTCCGCGCAGGCGTCCCGAAGCCCTGCTCGGACGGATCTCCGCCTCGCCCACCCGGCGAGGCAGGGGGCGAAGGTCTTGCGGGCCGCGCCTACCGGCGAGGGAGCCTGTTCGGCCGGGACGGAGCGGGTGGTGCACCTCCTCGTGCCGGGTGCTTGTGTCTCTCCGGCACGAGGAGGCGGCTCAGGCAGCGCTGTGACCGAGGGCAGGTGGGGGTACGCAGTCGGATGTGCAGATCCAGAGCCGGAACAGCCGGTCTCGGTACCGCACCTCGCCCCACACACGGCCGGAAGTTCCGAGCCGACGTGCGCAGCGCGCGCAGTCGATGGCCATCTGCTGCCGTGGGCCGAGCCGGTCGACGCGCGGCAGGTCGGCGGTGGTCTGTCCGTTCACCGCTCGCCGTCCGCACGCAGCTCGGCCCACACCCGTTTCCCGCCCGCCACCGGCTCGCAGCCCCAGTCGTGGGCGAGTGCCTCGACGAGGACCAGGCCGCGTCCGTGCTCGTCGGCCGGGGAGGGCGTGCTCGGGACAGGCCTGCCATGGGACGTGTCGGTGACGGCGATCCGCGCGGACTCCTTGCCGGTCCGAGTGATCGAGACGCCGACCGTGTTCGTGCCGGTGTGCTCCACCGCGTTGGCCACCAACTCCGTGACGATCTGCTCGGCGACCTCCACCAGTCGGGGCAGACCCCAGGTGTCCAGCGCCAGCGCCATGTCCCGGCGTGCCTTGGCGGCGGCCTCCGGTGTCGCCGGGTAGCGCTCCTGGTAGCGCTGTGGTCCTGCGGATGCAGCGGTCATGGTCATCGGATGTGTCCCTCTGGGGTGCTCGCGTGCCGTACGACCAACCAACCGGTCCACAGGGGTCTGTGTGCATGTCGAACACGGACCGTTGTGCTCGCGCCGGCCCTGACGAATTGACCGGCCCTTTCCTCACGCCGGTGGGCACGCCGCCTCTACCGTGATCCCATGGCACGGAGCAGGAACCAGAGCCTCGCGGACTGGATGAATCACCACCAGGTCACGGCCGTCGAACTGGCCGAGCTGGTCAACGACGCCATGGAACAGTTCACGGGTCGGCGCGGTGCTGTTTCCGAACGCACCGTGTTCCGCTGGTTATCGGGGGAGAACCGTTGGCCCCAGGACCGTCAGCGCCTGGCCCTGGAGAATGTCACCGGGTGTCCCGCCAACCGTCTCGGGTTCGTCCCCCGAGGCCGGAGGCCGGCTCCCGCCCCGGCACCACAGGAGGTCCCCGTGCACCGCCGCGCCTTCATCACCGCCGCTACCGGCACCGCCTTCGCCGTCACCGCCCTCAACGTGGCTGCCACTCCTCAGCGGGCCGCAGCCCGTCCCACCGTCGGACTCGGAGACGTCCAGCGCCTTCGCGCGCGTCTCACCGAGCTTTACGAGCAGGACGACAAAAAGGGCGGCGACGCCGACCTCGAAGAACAGGCCAACATCGAAATCCGGCGCACACTCGGACTCCAGCAGAACGGCAGCGCCACCGGCCGTGTCCGCAGCCGCCTGTACGCCCTCGCCGCTGCCTTCACCGCCACTGCCCTGTGGGCAGCCGTGGACTCCGGCCGGCTCGCCGACGCCCAGCGATACATGGAACAGGCCGTCACCCTCGCCGGGCTCTCCGGCGACGGCCAGGTTCAGCACCAGACGTGGCGATACGCCGCCATGCTCGCCGATCAACGCGGACGCCACGCCGACGCCATCGCCGCCGCCGAAGCCGCCATGCTCACCGCGCCCCACCGCCGGGACCCGCTGTACACCTCCCTCAGCCACGCCCGCCTGGCTCTCGCGGCCGCAAGTGCCGGCGACCGTTCCAGAGCCCTGCGCGCCCTGGACCGAGCCGCCTCCGCCTACGACCGCGCCGACCTGGCCCAGCCACGCCCGGTCTCCATGGGCTTCTACACGCACGGCGAACTCCACGGCCTGACCGGCATCACCCACTACCGCCTCGGCCGGGCCGAGGAAGCCGAATTCCACGCCCACCAGTGCCTCGCCGCCCTCAGCACCGACCAGCGCCGCAACGGCGCCTACTACACGGCTCAGGCCGCCCTCGCACAGCTCGGCCAGGGCGATCTGGAACAGGCGACCGCCACAGCAATCACGGTGATCCCTCCGCCCGGCACCGTGTCGACGGGCCGCGTTCCCCGGCTCCTCGGCACCTTCACCTCCGCCCTCAACATGAAAGCGCCCGGCGCAGCCATCACCCGCCAGTGGAACGAGCGTGCCCGCGCCCTGTGACCCGACCACCGAAGGAGACGCGTCGTGACCGCGCCCGCCGACACCCTCGAACTCATCCGCTACGGCCAGGACGAGTTCCCCGCCATCCGGCCCACCCTGGTCTCCCTGTACGCCGAGGTCTACACCGACCAGCTCGCGAACCCGTTCTTCTCCGTCGAGCGGTTCGAGCAACGCCTGGAGGGGTATGCGTCGCGGCCCGGATGGGAAGCCATCGTCGCCTATGACGGAGGTGAGGCTGCCGGGTACGCGTTCGCGTCCACGCTTCCCGAGGGCTCCGCCTGGTGGGCGGGCATGCTCGAACCGCTGCCACAGGAGGAGGCCGCTGAGGACGGCCGACGCACCCTCGCTTTGTTCGAGCTGATGGTGCGCCGGCCCTGGCGCGGCACCGGTCTCGCCCGCCGCGTCCATGAAGAGCTGTTGGCCGGCCGGCCGGAAGAGCGCGTCACGCTCCTGGTGGAGCTAAGCCATCCCAAGGTCAAGGCACTGTACGAGAGCTGGGGATACCACAACGTCGGTGATCAGCAGCCGTTTGCCGATGCCCCGATCTACGCCACGATGATGCGTCCGCTGAAGGCCGTCTGAGCGGCGGTCGGCTCCTGCTGAGGTCCCCTGCGCGCAGGGTCGGTGCAGACCACTCTCCCGCAGGTCCGGTGAAACAATCCCCCCATGGCGGAAATCATCCAGAAGGACGGTACGTGGACCTTCGACGGGGAGTGCCTGCGGCTGACTCCCGGCCGGGACAAGAATGTCGGCCTGCTGCGCAGGACGTTGGGTGAACTGGTACTGCCTCTCCAGGCGTTGGCGGGAATATCGTTCGAGCAGGGCAAGAAGGCGGGGCGGCTCAGGCTGCGGCTGCGGGACGGCGCCGACCCGCTGCTGCACGCGGCCGGCGGACGGCTGACCGAGCCGCACGACCCCTACCAGCTGATCGTGGAATCCGATCGCTACGGGGTCGCCGAGTACTTCACCGAGGAGGTCCGCACCGCCCTGCTCCTTGACCAGGTCCCCTCCGAGCCGGTCACCGAGTATCTGCTGCCGGGCCCGTCCGTGCCGCTGTCCGTCTCCGCCGGGGACGGCACGGTGAGCTTCGACGGCGAGCGCGTCCGGCTGGAGTGGAACTGGAAGACGGAGGACGCCAAGGCCGCCGCCGGCACCCGCACCCTCGCGGTGACGGACCTGACCGCCGTGGAGTGGCAGCCCGCGTCCGGACTGGAGAACGGACACCTCCGCTTCCATGTGCGGCACGCCCCCACCAAGGCCCCGGCCAAGTACGACCCCAACTCGGTGGAGCTGTGGGGCTTCAAGAAGGACCCGCTGATGGCGCTGGTGGCCGCCGCCGTCCAGGCCCGTCTGCCGCATCCGGCCGCACCCGACGCCGACGGGGCGTCGCGGGAGCCGGCGGCCCCGCATCCGGCCCCGGCCCACTCCGAGGACGATCACGACGCCCTGCTCCGCCGGCTGCGGGAGCTGGGCGAGCTGCACCGGTCCGGCGTGCTCACCGACGAGGAGTTCACCCTCGCCAAACAGGCGATTCTGAAGCGAATGTGAGCACAACCGGACAGCCGAGCGGGCGGCCTGCCCGATATCGGGCACGATTCTTGCGATTCGGCCTCTCTTACCTCAGGATCGTCGGGTGCACGACGAACTTGTTGATCATCTGGCGCGGTCCACGCCCCTCAGCCGGGGCGAGGCACTGCGGGTGGTCCAGGACGTGCTCGCCTACTTCGACGAGACGACCGAGGAGTACGTCCGTCGCCGCCACCGCGAGCTCCAGGCCCAGGGCCTGGTGAACGCGACGATCTTCGAACAGATCAAGGCGGACCTCAGATACCGAGCGGTGGCACCGCCCGAGCTCTCGCTCCGGCAGCTGCGCCGCATCGTCTACGGCTAGGAACCTACGTATATGTGCGGAATCGTCGGATACATCGGCAAGCGTGAGGTCGCGCCCCTGCTGCTCGAGGGCCTGCAGCGCCTGGAGTACCGCGGCTACGACTCGGCGGGCATCGCCGTGACGTCCCCGAAGACGGCCGGCCTGAAGATGGTCAAGGCCAAGGGCCGGGTCCGCGACCTGGAGGCCAAGGTCCCGGCGCGCTTCAAGGGCACGACCGGCATCGCCCACACCCGCTGGGCCACCCACGGCGCCCCCTCCGACGTGAACGCGCACCCGCACCTGGACGCCGAGGGCAAGGTCGCCGTCGTCCACAACGGCATCATCGACAACGCCTCCGACCTGCGCCGCAAGCTGGAGGCGGACGGCGTCGAGTTCCTCTCCGAGACGGACACCGAGGTCCTCACCCACCTCATCGCCCGCTCGCAGGCGGAGAAGCTGGAGGACAAGGTCCGCGAGACGGTGCGCCTCATCGAGGGCACCTACGGCATCGCCGTCCTGCACGCCGACTTCCCCGACCGCATCGTCGTCGCCCGCAACGGCTCCCCGGTCGTCCTCGGCATCGGCGAGAAGGAGATGTTCGTCGCCTCCGACATCGCCGCGCTGGTCGCCCACACCCGGCAGATAGTCACGCTGGACGACGGCGAGATGGCCACCCTCAAGGCCGACGACTTCCGCACCTACACCACCGAGGGCACCCGTACGACGGCCGAGCCGACCACGGTGGAGTGGGAGGCGGCCTCGTACGACATGGGCGGCCACGACACCTACATGCACAAGGAGATCCACGAGCAGGCGGAGGCCGTGGACCGCGTGCTGCGCGGCCGGATCGACGACCGCTTCTCCACCGTGCACCTCGGCGGCCTCAACCTGGACGCCCGCGAGGCGCGCCGGATCCGCCGCGTGAAGATCCTCGGCTGCGGCACCTCGTACCACGCCGGCATGATCGGCGCGCAGATGATCGAGGAGCTGGCCCGCATCCCCGCCGACGCCGAGCCGGCCTCGGAGTTCCGCTACCGCAACGCGGTCGTGGACCCCGACACCCTCTACGTCGCGGTCTCGCAGTCCGGTGAGACGTACGACGTGCTCGCCGCCGTGCAGGAGCTGAAGCGCAAGGGCGCGCGGGTGCTGGGCGTGGTCAACGTCGTCGGCTCCGCCATCGCCCGTGAGGCCGACGGCGGCGTGTACGTGCACGCCGGTCCCGAGGTCTGCGTGGTGTCGACCAAGTGCTTCACCAACACCACGGTCGCCTTCGCCCTGCTCGCCCTGCACCTGGGCCGCACCCGTGACCTGTCGGTGCGCGACGGCAAGCGGATCATCGAGGGCCTGCGCCGGCTGCCGGGGCAGATCGCCGAGATCATGGAGCAGGAGGAGGAGATCAAGAAGCTGGCCGAGCAGTACGCCGACGCCCGCTCCATGCTCTTCATCGGCCGTGTCCGAGGCTACCCGGTGGCCCGTGAGGCCTCCCTGAAGCTCAAGGAGGTCTCCTACATCCACGCCGAGGCCTACCCCGCCTCCGAGCTCAAGCACGGTCCGCTGGCCCTGATCGAGCCGGCGCTGCCCACGGTCGCGATCGTGCCGGACGACGACCTGCTGGAGAAGAACCGCGCGGCGATGGAGGAGATCAAGGCCCGCAGCGGCCAGATCCTCGCTGTCGCCCACCAGGCACAGGAGAAGGCCGACCACACCCTCCTCGTGCCCAAGAACGAGGACGAACTCGACCCCATCCTGATGGGCATCCCCCTCCAACTCCTCGCCTACCACACGGCGCTGGCCCTGGGCCGGGACATCGACAAGCCCCGCAACCTCGCCAAGTCGGTCACGGTCGAGTAGGACACCGCACAGAAGCGAACCGCTGCGCTGCCCCGACCCCGGGTGCAGCGCAGCACCCGCCCCGGGCAGCACACCGCCCCGCGGGCACGAACCGCCCCACCCCTCCGACACCCCGGGCAGCCCAACACCCCCAGGGGCGCGGGGAACTGCGCGACCCGCCCCCACCCGCCCGCACAGGCCGGACCACGGGCACGGGCACGAACCCCACGTACTGCCACCCCGCAAACGGGGTGGGGCCCATGATGCTTACGGGATAACGACAACCGGCCGCTGCGCCCGCTTCGCCAGCCTCCCGGCGACGGAACCGAACAGCCGCCCCACCAGACCGTGGGTGGAACCCACGACGATCGCGTCGGCAGAGTACTCCCGTCCCACCTCTTCGAGTTCATGGCAGATGTCCCCGCCACGCTCGACCAGGATCCACGGCACCTCGGTCAGATAGTCCGCACAGGCCAGCTCGAGTCCGAGCACCTCCGTGCGGTGATCCGGGACATCCACGAAGACCGGGGGTTCACAGCCCGCCCAGACCGTCGTGGGCAGCCGGTTGGCGACATGGACGATGATCAGGCCCGAGCCGAAACGCCGTGCCATGCCGATGGCGTACGCGAGGGCCCGTTCGCTGGAGGTCGAGCCGTCGAAGCCGACGACCACTCCGTGCCGGAAGGCGGGGTCGCAGGCGTGGCGTGACTCCTCCCCCGCCAGGGGTTCGGCCGCCGTGGGATCGGCGACCGGCCGCTTGCGGTCCGCTGGTTCGAAGAATTCGTGACCGGCCATGGCTGTCTCGGGGGTGTGATCCTTCTGTGGGGGACGACAGTGTGCGGCGGAGCTGTGTCCGGGAACGGTCTTCCCAACCCCATACCCCCAAGGGTACGGCGCCACGCCTCCTTAGCCCAGACCCCGCGCGTTCCGGCAGGCGGGTTCCCGGGAGCATGCCCGAGGGGGCGCCCGTCACGCAATGGTCGCTGTCCTGTACAGGCGGTTCGGGCGGGCTTCGCCGGCCACGGGAGCGAAGCCTTCCGGGCGGTCCGCCCCGGCCCCTCCGTGACGGAGGGGCCGGCCGTGACGGAGGGGCCGGCCGTGCGTTGAACCCCGTGAGCCTCGCCACAGGGAGCACCCGTGTCCGGTCCCGTCCCCGGGCGGGACCGTGCGACCGCGCCCTCCGGGGACCTGGCGGGCGACGTGGTCCGCCGGGCGACGTTCGGCTGCCTGCTCGTCCCGGCGGGGCGGGCGCCGGCGGGCCGGAACCCGAGCGCGAGGGAGCCGGCCGCACAATGGCGGGGATACACCGGTCGACTGACCGGTTTCGGCGCTCTCACCCGTAGCTTTTCAGCCAACTTCCGGCGGGTGTACGCCCCCTGCCCCCACCACCCCCCAACCCCCGTTCGACCTGCACGGAAAGGGTGTCGCGAGCCCCGCGCACCCTATGGGGATTGGCCACGACGACGAGGCGCACTTCCCTGCACGTCCCGCGAGTGCAACGCTTCGTGATCGAATGCTTTACGCCAAGTTGCCAAGTCGACAATGTGCCGGGTGACGAACTCGCCACCCGGCTGCAACTGGACACAGTAGATTCGATCTTGACGTCGTACGGCGGGGGACTCGTGCAGGACCGAGGGGAAACGTGCAGGAGCGACACAACCGAGGAGCCGCGACCACCGAGGGGGGCTTAGCAGTATGAGCCACGACTCCACTGCCGCGCCGGAAACCGCGGCCCGGAAACTCTCCGGGCGACGCCGCAAGGAGATCGTCGCGGTGCTGCTGTTCAGCGGCGGCCCCATCTTCGAGAGTTCCATTCCGCTGTCGGTGTTCGGGATTGACCGCCAGGACGCCGGCGTGCCGCGCTACCGCCTGCTGGTGTGCGGCGGCGAGGAGGGCCCGCTGCGGACCACAGGGGGCCTGGAACTCTCCGCGCCACATGGCCTGGAGGCGATATCCCGGGCGGGCACCGTCGTGGTGCCGGCCTGGCGTTCCATCACCTCGCCGCCACCCGAGGAATCGCTCGACGCGCTGCGCCGGGCCCATGAGGAGGGCGCCCGCATCGTCGGGTTGTGCACCGGCGCCTTCGTCCTCGCGGCGGCGGGACTGCTGGACAGCCGGCCCGCGACCACCCACTGGATGTACGCGCCGACGCTGGCGAAACGCTATCCGTCGGTGCACGTCGACCCACGGGAACTCTTCGTGGACGACGGGGACGTCCTGACGTCGGCGGGCACCGCGGCCGGCATCGACCTGTGCCTGCACATCGTGCGCACGGACCACGGCAACGAGGCGGCCGGCGCGCTCGCCCGCCGCCTGGTGGTACCGCCGCGCCGCAGTGGCGGTCAGGAGCGCTACCTCGATCGGTCTTTACCCGAGGAGATCGGTGCCGACCCGCTCGCGGAGGTCGTCGCCTGGGCGCTGGAGCACCTGCACGAGCAGTTCGACGTGGAGACGCTCGCGGCCCGCGCGTACATGAGCCGTCGTACGTTCGACCGCCGCTTCCGCTCGCTGACCGGCAGCGCGCCGCTGCAGTGGCTGATCACCCAGCGGGTGCTCCAGGCGCAGCGGCTGCTGGAGACGTCGGACTACTCGGTGGACGAGGTGGCCGGGCGGTGCGGCTTCCGCTCGCCGGTCGCGCTGCGCGGGCACTTCCGGCGCCAGCTGGGTTCGTCCCCGGCCGCCTACCGGGCCGCGTATCGCGCGCGGCGCCCTCAGGCCGACCGGAACCAGGACAGCGAGGCCGCCCCGCACGGCCAGGGGCCCGTCCCGTCGGTCCCGTCCGGCCAGCCCGGTCACAGCGGGCACCCGCTGCCGCCCGCGCTGCACCCGGACAGCCCGCTGCCGCACCAGTCCCGCCGCACGGCGGCGGCCGGCGCCCTGGGCCCGTCCCTGACGGCGTCGGCGCCGGGTGTACCGGGGCAGCGCAGCGCGCCGTGAGATGACACCGGCGTACGGCGGGCCGGAGGCCATCGGCCTCCGGCCCGCCTCGTACGACACGGAGCAACGCCGGCCCGCACATCGCACCCGGCGCGCGGCCCCGAGGACAACGCCCGTCCAAGGCCGACCCGGGGCCCGGGGCGGCAGCTCTTCGGCCGACAGCCACACCGGACCGACACCACCACCACTCCCCCCCGGCCCGAAACACCGAGCCCACCTGGCGCCCTACGGAGCAACACGGCCCGCACATCGCGCCCGGCACCCGAGCGCAACGCCCGTCCAAGGCCGACCCGGGGTCCAGGGACGACAGCCCCGGCCGAACGTCACACCACACCGACACCACCACCACTCCCCCCCGGCCCGAATCTCCAGCCCGTCCGACACCTGAGGACCAGGCCCGCCCAAGGATGACCCGGAGGCCCGGAAGACCCGGGCCCTCGGGGGCCCGGAGACCCGGGGGCCCGGAGACCCGGAGGACCCGGGCCCTCGGGAGCCCGGGAGCGGCAGCCCCGAGATGGTCGCGTCGACGCGGGCACGTCACAGCACCGGCCTACACGGTCCGGCCCGGCGCAGCGCCCCGCACGGGTACCTCACAGCAACCGGCGCTCCACCACCCGGTCCGGTACAGCGCGGCGCCCCGTAAGGTTAGGCACATGAACGATCGCATGGTGTGGATCGACTGCGAGATGACCGGCCTCTCGCTGTCGGACGACGCACTCATCGAAGTGGCCGCCCTCGTCACCGACTCCGAGCTGAACGTGCTCGGCGAGGGCGTGGACATCGTCATCCGCCCGCCGGAGCGGGCCCTGGAGACGATGCCGGAGGTGGTGCGGGAGATGCACACCGCGTCCGGTCTGCTCGACGAGCTGGCGGGCGGCACGACGCTGGAGGAGGCCGAGCGGCGGGTCCTGGACTACGTGAAGGAACACGTCAAGGAGCCCGGCAAGGCCCCCCTGTGCGGCAACAGCGTCGGCACCGACCGCGGGTTCCTGCTGCGGGACATGCCGACCCTGGAGGACTACCTGCACTACCGCATCGTGGACGTGTCCAGCGTCAAGGAGCTGGCCCGCCGCTGGTACCCGAGGGCGTACTTCAACAGTCCCGAGAAGAACGGCAACCACCGGGCCCTCGCCGACATCCGCGAGTCCATCGCGGAGCTGCGCTACTACCGCGAGGCCGTCTTCGTACCGCAGCCGGGACCCGACTCGGACACCGCGAAGAAGATCGCCGCCAAGCACGTACTGCCCGCTCAGTAGGCATTGGGAGGGCCTGGAGGACCCTCGCGGAAAGCCGTGCGCGAGCACCCCTTCGGACCCTGTACACTTTTTCTCGGCCGGTCGGAGAAGTCACTGACCTCGACCGACAAGGCCATGGTGGGTGTAGCTCAGCTGGTAGAGCACCTGGTTGTGGTCCAGGATGTCGCGGGTTCAAGTCCCGTCACTCACCCTCACCAGTCAGCCGGTGACCTGTCTCAGGTCACCGGCTGAGGTCGTTCCGGTTCGAGGCCCGTGGCGATCTCCGTGGAGACGGCAGCCCGGGAAGCGTCCCGGTGAGGCGGGTGGAACGTCGGACGGCGCGTGGGCCAGGCCCCTGGCCCACGGATTCCGGCGCCTTGATCCGCTACACCACCGGGCGGACACCGGGCGGAACGCCATCGAGCGGCGGCGCCCGTGAGCGGCGGCGCCCGTGAGCCACGCGCGGTCCGGGCCCGTGAACGGCGGCGTCACGACGACGCGCGGGGCACCAGCTCCGTGGCCAGCACCATCTGGTGGCGCTCCAGCCCCCGGGACACCGCCGGCCGGCGGTCGGCGACCTCGGCGAGAAGCAGGTCGATCATCGCGCGGCCCATCTCCACGATGGGCTGGCGCACGCTGGTCAGCGGCGGGTCCATGTGGCGGGCGATGGCGGAGTCGTCGTAGCCGACCAGCGCCACGTCCTCGGGGATGCGGCGGCCCGCCTCACGCAGGGCGTGCCGGGCACCGGCCGCAGTGACGTCCGAGGCGGCGAAGACGGCGTCCAGGTCGGGACGGCGCTCCAGCAGGGCCTCCATCGCGCGCCGGCCGCCCTCCTCGGAGAAGTCACCCGGTTCGATCAACAGCTCATCCACCTCGTGGCCCGCCTCCCGCAGGGCCTCGCGGTAGCCGTCGGTACGCCGCTGGGCGCCGTACACGTCCAGACGCCCGGTGATGTGGGCTATGGAGCGCCGGCCGCGGCCGAGGAGATGCTCGACCGCCTGCCGGGCGCCGCCGAAGTTGTCGGAGTCCACCGAGGCGAGCGTCTCCGCGGCGGAGCGGGGGCCGCTGATCACCGCGGGGATCTCCAGCTGGGACAGCATGTCGGGCAGCGGGTCGTCGGCGTGCACCGAGACCAGCAGGACGCCGTCCACCCGGTGGGCGGCCAGGTAGTCGGCGAGCCGCTGACGCTCCCGGTCGCTGCCCGCGAAGATCAGCAGCAGCTGCATCTCGGTCTCGGACAGCGCCGCGCCGACTCCCCGGAGCATGTCGGAGAAGTACGGCTCGGCGAAGAACCGGGTCTCCGGCTCGGGCACGACCAGGGCGATGGCGTCCGTGCGGTTG
Source organism: Streptomyces sp. NPDC086080 (assembly GCF_044540255.1). NCBI lineage: Bacteria > Bacillati > Actinomycetota > Actinomycetes > Kitasatosporales > Streptomycetaceae > Streptomyces > Streptomyces sp. NPDC086080. The sequence goes on along the minus strand of NZ_JBITRU010000033.1, from coordinate 20,938 downwards.
GCGGCCAGCGCACGTGCGGCATTGTTCGGGACGTAACCGAGCTCGGCGACCGCCGCCTCCACGAGGGCGCGTGTGGCGTCGCTCACCCGGGGCGAGCCGTTGATCACCCGGGAAACCGTGCCCCGGCCCACCCCGGCGCGCGCGGCCACCTCTTCGAGAGTGGGTCGGCCGCCGCTTCGGCCCCGCGCTCCGTGGCTTGCCATCGGCCCCGCCTTCCTTCGTATGTCACGCTGGCCTGGAATCTAACAGCCGCGGCCGTGACGGTGACCACGCCGGACGGCCGGCGTGCGGACTGCTGGGTTCCGTGAGCGCGTCCGCAACGCCAAGTTAACAGGCAGATAACTGAACACACTTTGCCTCGTCTGTTCCCTTGACACCCCCGCCCGGACCCGCGACTCTTCAACACATCACTTGTGGGAGCGCTCCCACGGTACCTGACACATACACAACCCGCACGTTCCCCGCCCGAGCCGCAAGCGCAACACACGGGTCCAACAGAGCCGTTGGCCGGGGGGTCGGTACGTCAGGGCAACAGGAGGACGCAATGCGAGCACGTACCCTCCCCCTCTCCCGTCAGCGGTCGGGCGGGGGGAAGCCCATCGCCCGTAAGGCACTGGCCATCGCGGCCGTGGTGTCGCTGGGCACCGGGCTGCTGGCCGGCTGTGCCGACGACGGTGGAGACGACTCCGGATCCTCGTCCGGCGACAATTCGGGCAAGACCACGATCACCCTGGGTCTCTTCGGCACCATGGGCTTCAAGGAAGCCGGTCTCTACGACGAGTACGAGAAGCTCAACCCCGACATCAACATCGAAGAGAACGTGATCGAGCGGAACGAGAACTACTACCCCGCTCTCCTGAACCACCTGACCACCAACAGTGGTCTGATGGACGTCCAGGCCGTCGAGGTCGGCAACATCGCCGAGGTCGTCGCCACCCAGGCGGACAAGTTCGCGGACATGTCCAAGGCCGAGGGTGTGAAGAAGGAAGGCTGGCTCGACTGGAAGTGGGAGCAGGCCACGGCCAAGAGCGGCGAGACCATCGCGCTCGGCACCGACATCGGCCCGATGGCCATCTGCTACCGCAAGGACCTCTTCGAGAAGGCCGGTCTGCCCACCGACCGCGAGCAGGTCGGCAAGCTGTGGGCCGGGGACTGGAACAAGTTCCTCGCCACCGGTGAGAAGTTCAAGAAGAAGGCCGACAAGGGCACCTACTTCATGGACTCCCCCGGCGGTCTGCTCAACGCGGTCCTCGCCAGCGAGGAGGAGAAGTTCTACGACGCCTCGGGCGAGGTCATCTACAAGACCAACCCCGCCGTCAAGGGTGCCTTCGACCTGACCGCCGAGGCGGCCGAGAAGGGCCTGGTCCAGGCGCAGACCCAGTTCCAGCCGGCCTGGGACACCACCATCGCGAACAGCAAGTTCGCCACCATGGCCTGCCCGCCGTGGATGCTCGGCTACATCAAGGGCAAGTCGCAGCCGGACGCCGTCGGCAAGTGGGACGTCGCCGTGGCGCCCAAGTCCGGCAACTGGGGCGGCTCCTTCCTGGGCGTGCCCAAGAGCGGCAAGAACGTCGAGGAGGCGCAGAAGCTGGTCGCCTGGCTGACCGCGCCGGAGCAGCAGGCCAAGCTGTTCGCCGTGCAGGGCAGCGTCCCGAGCGCCCCGGCCGCGTACGACATGCCGGAGGTGCAGAACGGCAAGAACGACATGACCGGTGACGCGCCGATCGGCAAGATCTTCTCCGAGGCCGCCCAGCAGATCCCGGTCCAGGTCATCGGTGCCAAGGACCAGATCATCCAGCAGGGCCTGACGGACAACGGCGTCATCCTGGTGACGAAGGGCAAGTCCGCCGAGGAAGCCTGGGAGACGGCCACCAAGACCATCGACAACAACCTGGACAAGTGACCCGAATGGCCACCCGCTCCGACTCCGCCGCGTCCCCCGTCAAGGGGGGCGCGGCCCCGGGCCGTCCGCCCGGCGGCTCCTCCCTGGACAAGGAAGCCAAGCGCCGGGCCAAGCTGTCCCGTCGCTGGCAGCGCGACGCGCGCTGGAGCCCGTACACGTTCGTCTCGCCGTTCTTCCTGCTGTTCGCCGCCTTCGGCCTGTTCCCGCTGATCTGGACCGGCTGGGCCTCGCTGCACCAGGTCGAGCTGACCGCCCCGACCGACATGAACTGGGTCGGGCTGAAGAACTACACCCGGATCTTCGACGACGACTTCTTCTGGAACGCGGCGCAGAACACGCTGACCATCGGCGTCATCTCGACCGTTCCCCAGCTGATGATCGCGATGGGCATCGCCCACATCCTCAACTACAAGCTGCGTGCCTCGACCTTCTACCGGGTCGCGATGCTCGCGCCGTACGCCACCTCGATCGCCGCCGCCACCCTGGTGTTCGTGCTGCTCTACGGGCGTGACTACGGCATGATCAACTGGGCGCTGGGCTCGGTCGGGATCGACCCGATCGCCTGGCAGGACGACAAGTGGCCCGGTCAGATCGCCGTGTCGACCATCATCATCTGGCGCTGGACCGGCTACAACGCGCTGATCTACCTGGCCGCGATGCAGGCGATCCCGCAGGACCTGTACGAGTCGGCGGCGCTGGACGGCGCCAGCCGCTGGAAGCAGTTCCTGCACGTCACTCTGCCGTCGCTGCGTCCGACGATCCTGTTCACCGTGGTCGTCTCGACGATCGGCGCCAGCCAGGTCTTCGGCGAGCCGCTGCTGTTCGACCCCAACAAGGGCGCGTCGGGCGGCGCGGAGCACCAGTTCCAGACGCTCGGCCTGTACCTGTACGAGCAGGGCTGGGTGAACCAGCACCTGGGCCGTGCCTCGGCGATCGCCTGGACGATGTTCGCGATCCTGATCGTCATCGGCATCATCAACCACGTCATCTCGCGCCGGCTGCGCGCCAGCAGTTAAGGAGTTGTGGCCGTGACGACGACTGTGACGCCCCCCAAGACAACGCCCGCCAAGCACAAGCGCTCGCGCCTGCCCAAGTCCGCGCGGGCTGGTGGCACGCTGCACGGCGGTCCGATCGCGTACGCGATCCTGATCGTGTTCACGCTCGTATCGCTGTTCCCGCTGGTCTGGACCGCGATCGCCGCGTCCCGGGACAACCAGCGCCTGGCGCAGACCCCGCCGCCGTTCTGGTTCGGCTCGAACCTCTTCAAGAACCTGGAGGTCGCCTGGACCGAGGCCAATCTCGGTGAGGCGTTCCTCAACACCACGATCGTGGCGGGCACCTCCGCGGTGACCATCGTCGTGCTGTCGACCATCGCGGGGTTCGCCTTCGCCAAGCTGCGCTTCAAGGGCCGCAACGCGCTGATGCTGATCGTCATCGGCACGATGATGATCCCGCCGCAGCTCAGCATCATCCCGCTGTACATGATGGTCGCCAAGCTCGACTGGACCGACCAGCTGCAGGCGGTCATCTTCCCGTCGCTGGTCAGCGCGTTCGGCGTGTTCTTCATGCGGCAGTACCTGCTCCAGGCACTGCCGGACGAGGTGATCGAGGCCGCCAGGGTGGACGGCGCGAGCAGCTGGCGTGTGATCTGGCACGTGGTGTTCCCCGCCGCGCGGCCGGCGATGGCCGTGCTCGGCATGCTGATGTTCGTCCAGGCCTGGAACGACTTCCTGTGGCCGTTCCTGGTGCTGACCCAGACCGGTAATCCGACCGTGCAGGTCGCGGTCGCCGGCCTGGGCCGGGGCTACACCCCGGACCAGTCCCTGATCATGGCCGGTGCGCTGCTGGGCACGCTGCCCCTGCTGCTGGTCTTCGCGATCTTCGGCAAGCAGATCGTGGGCGGCATCATGCAGGGCGCCGTCAAGGGCTGATCCCCACTCGTCCACGTATCCCTGGGGGCCGGGTCACCGCCGCCTCGGCCCCTTCTCACCCCCCTCGGCCCTGCGCCCTGGTCTGTTCCTTCGTACTTGTCGGTCTTCCACGACCTCCTATGGGAGCGCTTCCATGCCTGACTCCGCAACGCCGGCGACCCCGGTGACCTTTCCTTCCGCCTTCCTCTGGGGCGCCGCGACCTCCGCGTACCAGATCGAGGGGGCGGTGCGGGAGGACGGACGTACCCCTTCCATCTGGGACACCTTCAGCCACACGCCGGGAAAGACCGCCGGCGGCGAGACCGGTGACATCGCTGTCGACCACTACCACCGCTACCGCGATGACGTGGCGCTGATGGCGGACCTGAACCTGAGCGCCTACCGCTTCTCCGTCTCCTGGTCGCGGGTGCAGCCGACGGGGCGCGGCCCGGCCGTGCAGCGCGGTCTCGACTTCTACCGCAAGCTGGTCGACGAACTGCTGGCGAAGGGCATCAAGCCGGCCGTCACCCTCTACCACTGGGACCTGCCGCAGGAGCTGGAGGACGCGGGCGGCTGGCCCGAGCGCGACACCGCGTACCGTTTCGCGGAGTACGCGCAGATCGTCGGCGAGGCGCTCGGCGACCGGGTGGAGAACTGGATCACCCTCAACGAGCCGTGGTGCAGCGCCTTCCTCGGCTACGCCTCCGGGGTGCACGCGCCCGGCCGCACCGACCCGGCGGCCTCGCTGCGGGCCGCCCACCATCTGAACCTGGCGCACGGCCTGGGCACCAAGGCGCTGCGCTCGGTGATGCCGGTCCGCAACCAGATCTCGCTCAGCCTCAACACCTCGGTGGTGCGGCCCCTCTCGCCGAGCGACCCGGCGGACCGGGCGGCGGCGCGCAAGATCGACGACCTGTCCGGCGGCATCTTCCACGGCCCGATCCTGCACGGCGCCTACCCGGAGACCCTGCTGGAGGCGACCTCCTCGCTCACCGACTGGTCCTGCATCGAGGACGGCGACCTGGACCTGATCCACCAGCCGATCGACGCCCTCGGCCTCAACTACTACACGCCCACCCTGGTCTCGGCGGCGGACCCGAACGCCAAGGGCCCGCGGGCCGACGGACACGGGGCGAGCGAGCACTCGCCGTGGCCCGCCGCGGACGACGTCGCCTTCCACCAGTCGCCGGGCGAGCAGACCGAGATGGGCTGGTCCGTCGACCCGACCGGCCTGCACGAGCTGATCATGCGCTACCAGCGTGAGGCGCCCGGACTGCCGCTGTACATCACCGAGAACGGCGCCGCCTTCGACGACAAGCCGGACGCCGACGGCAAGGTGCACGACCCCGAGCGCGTCGCCTATCTGCACGGCCACCTGTCGGCCGTGCGCCAGGCCATCGCCGACGGCGCGGACGTGCGCGGCTACTTCCTGTGGTCCCTGCTGGACAACTTCGAGTGGGCGTACGGCTACGACAAGCGCTTCGGCGCGGTCTACGTCGACTACGTCACCCAGCAGCGCACCCCGAAGTCCAGCGCCCTGTGGTACGCGCGGGCGGCCAAGGCGGGAGCACTTCCGGACCCTGAGAGCACCTGACCTGCTCTGGGTCCGGAGGAACGGGGGTCGCGGGGTACGGGGGGACGGGGCGCGGTGTCCTTGGGGGATGTCGCGCCCCGTTCGCATGGGGCGCGGTGTCCCTGGGGGTGTCGCGCCCCGTTCACGTGTCCGGGCCCGCCCGGGGGAGTGCCGCGCCCCGTTCGTGTGTCCGGCTGCCACCGGACGCGCGGGTGCCCCGGCCGGGTGGGGGGGGGTGGACCGGCCGGGGCACTCGCTTCCCCGTTCTCGTGCGGCTCCTTGCCGTAGGGGGATGGCGGCACGCCAGCGATCCGGGATCGGGCAAAACTCCTGTTCCGGGAGGTGGTCGGTGATCTTAGGGTGCGCTTAAGGAAGGGATCGGGACCGGTTAAAGGTCGCCCTCAGCCGTCCCGGTCCGCGCCGGCGCATCGTGCCCCGGTGCCCGCGGCGCCGGGGTGCCCGCTCACGTCCGTCGAGCTGGATCCAGATGCGCACCTCGGTCCCGCCGAGCACCGACGAGCCGATCCGTACGTCCCCGCCGGTGGCCTCGGCGAGCCGGCGCACGATGTCCAGGCCGAGCCCGGTGGAGCCGTCGCTGCCGGAGCCCCGGCCGCGGGCCATCGCCGCATCGGGGTCGGGTATGCCGGGGCCCGCGTCGGAGACCAGGACGATCACCGCGTCCTCGCCGTTGTGCACGTCGACCGCGAACGCGGTGCCCTCGGCGGTGTGCCGGAAGACATTGCCGAGCAGCGCGTCGAGGGCGGCGGCCAGATCGGAGCGGGCCACGGGTATGCGCACCGGCCGGTCGGCGCCGGCCATCCGCCATTTGCGGCCCTCGTCCTCGGCGAGCGCCGACCAGAACTCCATCCGCTCGCGGATCACTTCGGCCGCGTCGCATCCGGCGCCGGGACCGGCCGCGGCCGTCTGCGGCTTGGCTTCGCGGGCGGTGCGGATGATGGTGTCCACCTCGCGCTCCAGCTGCTCGACCGCGACCCGGGTCTGCTCGGCGGCCGGACCGTCGCCGAGGGAAGCGGCGTTGAGCCGCAGCACGGTCAGCGGTGTCCGCAGGCGGTGGGAGAGGTCGGCGGCCAGCTCCCGCTCGTTGGCGAGGAGTTGGACGACCTGGTCGGCCATGGAGTTGAACGCCACGGCCGCCAGCCGCAGTTCGGTCGGCCCCGTCTCCCTGACCCGGGCGCCCAGCTTCCCCTCCCCCAGTTCGTGCGCCCCCTCGACCAGCCGCTGCGCGGGCCGCACCATCCGCACACCCAGCCGGTCGGCGACCGCGACCGAGCCGAGGATCAGCGCGACCCCGACCCCGGCGAGCACCGCCCATGCCGTGCCCACCCCGTTGGTGACCTCGGCCTCGGGGACGAACACCTCGACCACGGCGATCTCACCACTGCTCAGCGCGACCGGCTGGAGCAGCGTCGAGCCGCCGGACACAGTGGACGTGGAGGCGCGGCCCAGTTCCCGCACCGCCGCGATGTCCTCGGGGGCGGCCCGCCTGCGCCCCATCTCGATCGCCTCGCTCCCGTCCCCGGCCGGGATGTGCACGGCCATGCCGGTGTCGGATCCGGTGGAGGCGACGACGCGTTCGAGCTGGTCGCGGTCGGTGGTGATGGACAGTGCGGGGGCCACGGCCGCCGCCTCCCGCTCGGCATTGGAGAACGCCCGGTCTCGCGCCATCTCCCGGATGACCAGACCGAGCGGCACCGCGAAGGCCACCACCACCATGGCGGTCACCGCCAGCGACACCTTGACCAGGGCCCACCTCATCGCGGTGGCTCCGCTCCCGGCGCGAGCGGCGCCTGCCCGGCGGGCGGTTCCAGCTTCACGCCGACGCCGCGCAGGGTGTGCAGATAGCGGGGCCGGGCGGCGGTCTCCCCCAGCTTGCGGCGCAGCCAGGACAGATGGACGTCGATGGTCTGGTCGTCGCCGTAGGACTGCTGCCACACCTCGGCGAGCAGCTCCTTGCGGGCCACGACCACACCGGGCCGCCCGGCGAGGAAGGCGAGCAGATCGAACTCACGGCGGGTCAGGTCGAGTCGGGTGCCGTCCAGTTCGGCCTGGCGGCGCAGCGGGTCCACGGTCAGTCCGCCGACCCGGATCACCGGCGAGGGAGCGCTCTCCCCGCCGCCGGAGCGGGCACGGCGCAGTACGGCCGCCATCCGGGCCGAGAGGTGTTCCACCGAGAAGGGCTTGGTCAGGTAGTCGTCCGCGCCGGCGTTCAACAGCCGTACGACCTCCGTCTCGTCGTCCCGGGCGGTGGCGACGATGACGGGGACGTCGGTGATGCCGCGCAGCATCTTCAGTGCCTCGGAGCCGTCGAGATCGGGCAGTCCGAGGTCCAGGACGACCACGTCGAAACGGAAATGGGCGACCTCGCGCAGCGCCTCCAGCGCCGTGCCCACACTCCGCACGGTGTGCGAGGCGTCGGTCAGCTGCCGGATCAGCGCCGAGCGTACGAACGGGTCGTCCTCGACCACGAGAACACTTGCCATGGGCGGCACCGTACGCCATGCCGGGCGGGGCCCGTCGGGGCCTGTGGACAACTCCGGGCACCGCTGCGGGCGCGACACCGGCGGGGCGGGTGGGGCAGTATGGGCCGACGATGCGCAGAGGACTCCTACACGTACTGGCCTGGCTGCTCGCCACGGGCGCGGCGGTCACGCTGTCGTGGTGGGGTGTCAGCACCGTGATGGAGGGCACCGCGTACGACCCGCCCCGCGCCCTGCCCATCGCGGCGGCCGGTGCGGACGGCTCCGCCGATTCCGCGGACTCTGAGGACTACGCGGACTCCGCGGACGGGACGTCGCAGACGGTGTCGTCGTCGACGCGGCGGCCCTCCACCGGCCCTTCGAAGAAGACCGGGGAGGCGCGCGAACCGTCGGCCGGGTCCGAAGACCCGTCCCGGAAGCCGGAACCGGACCCCTCCCCGACCTCCACGCCCACGAAGTCCCCGGCCCCGCCCCCTCCGGCGGCCTCCGGTGAGGTCAAGGGCTATGACACGAAGGGCGGCCGGGCGGTCTTCGACCTCGGCGAGACGTCCGCGTCCCTGGTGTCGGCGACTCCGGGAGCCGGCTGGTCGATGCAGGTGTGGAAGACGGAGACGTGGATCCGGGTGGAGTTCTCCTCGGGCGCGGACCGGGTGTCGGTGTTCTGCACCTGGCACGACGGCCCGCCGCGGGTGGAGATCGGAACGTACTGACCCGGTGTCGCCGCTGTCGCCTCCGTCGCCGCTGTCATGGGAAGGGGCGTCGGCGGTGTGCGCCGGGGCCGTCGGCGGTCTCAGCGGAAGACGGACGCGGGCGGCGCCGGTGACGCGACCGCCGCAAGGTCCGTGACGGGGGCGGCCCCGCCGGTGAAGTCGAGGAGTTCACGGCCGTGCAGGACCCGGCCCGGGTGCGGGTCGGAGGCGGCCCGGCGGGTCAGTTCGGCGACCGGCAGGGGCGCGTCGGAGGCGACCAGGACGGCGTTGCCGAAGCGTTTGCCGCGCAGCACGGCGGCGTCCGCGATCAGCGCGAGTTCGGCGAACCGGGCGGCGGCGGTGGCGATCTGGCCGCGCAGATGCGCGAGCGGCGGTCCGTCGGCGAGGTTGGCGGCGTAGACCCCGCCGGGGGCGAGGGCCCTGCGGACGTCGTCGAGGAACTCGGTGGAGGTCAGGTGGGCCGGGGTGCGGGCCCCGCTGAAGACGTCGGCGACGACGAGTCCGGCCCAGCCGTCCGGCACCTTGGCGAGTCCTTCGCGGGCGTCCGCGGCACGCACCCGGATCCGGGCCCTGGCGTCCAACGGCAGCTCCCGCCGTACGAGTCGCACCAGCGCGGCGTCCCGCTCGACGACCTGCTGGGTGGAGCGGGGGCGGGTGGCCGCGACGTACCGGGCGAGGGTGAACGCGCCGCCGCCGAGGTGCACCGCCTGCAGGGGCTTGCCGGGCGGGGCCGCGAGATCGACGGCATGACCGAACCGGCGCTGGTACTCGAAGGAGAGGTACGAGGGGTCGTCCAGGTCGACGTGGGACTGCGGGGCGCCGTCGATCAGCAGGGTCCAGGCCCGCGGCCGGTCCCGGTCGGGGACGAGCTGGGCGAGTCCGCCGTCGACGTTCTCGGTGACGGCCTCCGCACCGCCACCGCCCCGTTCACGCCCACCGCTCCTGGCCCTTCCCATCCCCTCAGTGTCCCAGGCACCCGCGCCCGGTGGCGCGGGGAGGGTACCCGCGCCGGAGCTGCCGCGGCTCAGGAGCAACCGTCGGCCGCCTCGATCAGGCGCTGCGCCTCGTCCAGCGCCTCGCGCAGCACGGCGGGGTCCGTCGCCAGATCCGCCTCGCCGGGCGGCAGCAGCCAGTCGGAACCTTCCACCGGCGGCTGGGGCTCCGGGTCCATCCGCAGTCCGTGGCCGCCGGTCTCCGTACAGGTGCTGCCCGGTACGTCCCAGGCGGCGGCCGTCCCCGGCGGCACCAGGAAGCCGAGGGTGGCACCGCCGTCGTCGTGCAGCACCGGACCCACCGCGTCGGCGGCTCCGCGCCGCAGGATGTCCACGGCTTCCAGGCCCTGTCGGGCCGGCACCGTGACCACCTCGCAGTCCGTACTCGGCAGATCTGACGAATCGTCACTTCGGCTGGTCATCATCATCCCGGCCTCCACCACACACATCCCTGTTCGAGCAAGCGGGTCGGGAGTCGGGCGGGCTCCCGGTCCACAGAGCTCAACGAGCCGGGCCGTCAACAGCTACGGCGAAAGTGCGCCGCAAAGGATGGCAGTTCATGGCAGATCGCGGATGACATATCCGTTTTGTTGCCAAACTCCGCGTAGTGACTCCGTCACAGCAGGTACGTTCAAGCCCGCCGGAAACAGGGCGACACATGGACAACTCGCCCTTTCCGGCATGGTTCGACGGTTCGCAGAGAGGACCCGGCCATGGCGTCGTCAACGGTGCCCTCGTCCACACCCGATCGGCCACCGCGGCCGAACCTCGTCTTCCGGCAACTGCGCGGAGCGCGCTCGCCGGCCGAGTTCGCCGCGACGGTACGGCGGGCCGCCCGCGAGATCGGCGAGCGGGTCGCCTGTGACGCGCGGTACGTGCACCGGGTGGAGGCGGGCGAGATCCGCTGCCCCAACTACGCCTATGAGCGGGTGTTCCTGCACATGTTCCCCGGCCGCACGCTGACCGACCTGGGCTTCGCGCCCCGCTCGTCGGTCCGCGGACGCCGGACCCGGGCCGCCGGGGACGTCCCGTCGGCCCGCACCGAAGGACCGGCGAACGCCACGGGTGAGAACAGCGGGGCGTACGAGCCGTATGAGACACAGGACCGGTACGACACGTACGACACGTACAACCCGTACGACACGTATGACCCGCACGACCACGAGGAGAGCGACGTGCTGCGTCGCGCATTCATGACCAGCGGGGGCGCCACGGTGGCCGCCGCCTCGCTGAGCCCCTACGGGTTCGCCTCCGACGCCTCGGCGGCACAGCGCGCCGTGCGCCGCGCGGGGGCGAGCGACGCGGGCGCTCTGGAGGAGGCCGTCCGCCGGATCCGGCTGCTGGACGACCGGCACGGGGCGGACGGGCTCTACCGCCGCGCGGCGGCCCCGTTGCGCGCCGCGTACGCGCTGCTGGACGCGGGGGTGACCCGGCAACGGACGGCGGACCGGCTGTACGCGGGCGCCGGTGAACTGGCCATCTCGGTGGGCTGGCTGGCCCACGACTCGGGCCGCTTCGACGACGCCCGCTCGCACTACGCGGAGGCGCTGGCGACCTCACGGATGACCGGGGACCCCGCACTGGAGGCACACGCCTTCTGCAACACGGCGTTCCTCGCGCGGGACGCGGGCCGGCCCCGGGAGGCGGTACGGGCGGCCCAGGCCGCACAGCGGGCGGCGCGCGCGCTCGGCTCACCCCGGCTGATGTCGCTCCTCGCCCTGCGCGAGGCGGGCGGCTGGGCGGGGCTCGCCGACCGCACGGGGTGCGAGCAGGCGCTGGTCCGCGCGGGGGCCTACTTCGAGCGCGGCCCCTCGGAGGCGGACCCGGAGTGGATGAGCTTCTACGGGAAGGCGGAGCTGGAGGGGCTGGAGGCGCAGTGCTGGTCGACGCTGGGCGACTGGCCCCGCGCGGCCCGGCACGCGCGCCGCGCGGCGGAACTCCAGGACCCGCACTTCACCCGCAACATCGCCCTGTACACGGCGGAACTGGCGGACGACCTGGCCCGCGGCGGCCGCCCGGACGAGGCGGCGGCGGCGGGAATGCGGGCACTGGACCTCCTCGCCGAGGTCCAGTCCTCCCGCGTACGCACGATGCTGGCAGGCACCTCCCGGGTCCTCCTCCCCCACCGCCGGGCCTCAGAAGTCTCAGCCTTCCTCGACCGCCACGCGTCCCTACCCCGAGCGGTGTGAACCACCCCCGGCGGCCCCCGCGCGCACTCCCCCGACCTCCCCGACCTCACCGCGCGCAGTCCCCGCCCGACTGCGGGCACCCCCGACTGCGGGCAGTCGTGCCGCTGGGGCGGCACGGGTGGGCGGTGGGGGTCCCCCCGCTCGAGCGGAGCCGAGAGTGGGGGAGGCACCCCGCAAACGCCGGGCCGCGCAGCACCCCCCGCCCAGCGACAACGCCGAGCGCAGCGCAGGGGCACCCGATCAGGAACCCAGGTGCCCCTGCTCGTTCCAGGACTCGATCGCCGGCTCCCCGTACGCCCACCCCAGCACCGACAGCGACGTCGGATTCAGCCGCACCCGCGCCGCGAAGTCCAGCGGCAGCCCCAGCCACCGCGCCCCGATCGACCGAAGAATGTGCCCGTGGGCGAAGACCAGGACGTCACGGTCGGCGGACCGAGCCCACTCCACCACCTCGTCCGCACGCGCGGTGACCTCCGCCAGGCTCTCCCCCTCGGGGACCCCGTCCCGCCAGATCAGCCACCCCGGCCGGACCGCCTGTATCTCGTCCGGCGTCATCCCCTCGTACGCCCCGTAGTCCCACTCCACGAGCGCGTCCCAGGTCACCGCCCGCTCCCCGAACCCCGCCAGCTCGCACGTCTCCCGCGCCCGAACCAGCGGGCTGGTCCGCACCTCGACCCCCGCCAGCCCGTCGTACGGCGCCCCCCGCAGCCGCTCCCCCAGCAGCTCGGCCCCCCGCCGGCCCTCCTCCAGGAGCGGCACGTCGGTCCTGCCGGTGTGCTTGCCGGACAGCGACCACGCCGTCTGTCCGTGCCGGGCCAGCAGGATGCGCGGTGCCATGGGAGACCTTCCTGACATTCACAAAATTCGCAAGCGGAGCTCCTCCATCTTCCCGCACCCTGGTCGGGGGCAACCCGGCGGGAGATCTCTGCGTCTATGAGGGCCGAGGGCGTCTCACGGGGGACGCGCAGGACACCGTAGAGTGACTGGCCGCCGAACGAGCGGCGCGCGCGAGGACGAAGGGGAACGATCGGATGCCGCACACCGAGACACCGGGCACCGAGGCGGGCCCGGCGACCCGGCTGCGCTGGTGGACGGAGCTGCCGCTCATCCTCCTGGTGTACGCCTGCTACTCGGCGGGGCGGCTGGTCGTACGGGGCGACGTCTCCGACGCCGTGGACCACGGCCTGGCGATCCTGCAAATAGAGAAGGCGTTGTTCCTCAACGCCGAGAACCCGCTGAACCGTCTCTTCACCCAGGAACCCTGGATAGGCATACCCGCGGACTTCTGGTACGCGTCCCTGCACTACCTGGTGACACCGGTGATCCTCGTCTGGCTGTTCCGCTCCCGCGCGGTGCACTACCGCGCGGCGCGCACCTGGCTGATGGCGTCCACGTTCATCGGCCTGATCGGTTTCACCCTGCTGCCCACCTGCCCGCCCCGGCTGCTCGACGCGAGCCACGGCTTCGTGGACACGATGGCGCACTACAGCTCGTACGGCTGGTGGGGCGGCGAGGCGAGCGCCCCGCGCGGACTCGGCGGAATGACCAACCAGTACGCGGCGATGCCGAGCCTGCACGTCGGCTGGGCGCTGTGGTGCGGTGTGATCCTCTGGAAGTACGGCCGCACCCGCCTGGCGAGGACAGCGGCCGTCGTCTACCCCCTGGTGACCACGATCGTCGTGATGGGCACCGCCAACCACTACTTCCTGGACGCCGCCGCGGGCGCCGCCGTCATGGGCGCCGGCTTCCTGCTGGCCCCCGTCGTGATGCGCTACGCCGACCTGGCGAAGGCCCGCTTCCTGCCCGCCGCCGCACTCGTCCCGGCAGCCTCGCCCGCCACGCATTCCCCGATTGTCAGTGCCGGATGTCAGACTTCCGCGGGTGAGCGAATTCCACGGCAGTGGCACCCCGAGGCGCCGTACGGACCAGGACCCGAACCGGGTACCGCCCCCTCGGACGCGGGAGAAAGCGCTCCGGCAGCGGCTCGCTGAGCTGCGCGGCCCGGAGGTCCCGGCCAAGGCCCTGGACGCCCGCGCCCTGGCCGCCCTCGCCGCCAACCCGGGCTGCAGACGACGCGCGATCCTGGACGGCGCCGGGGTGGACAAGGCGGCGCTGGCGAGCGCGCTGGGCGCGCCGTCGGCCTTCGGCCAGTCGCAGTTCGCGCTCGTCCGGGGCAACGCGTTCGAGGCGAAGGTCAAGGCGGACGGCGGTACGGAGCTGCTGCGCCTCGCGCACGAGAAGCTGGACCGCGCGGCCGAACCGCCCGCCGACGCGCGCGTGCCCGACCTCACCGCACAGGGCCCCCAGGGGCGCACGGCCCGCACCGAGCTGGCCCTGCGCGAGGCCGCGACCGAGGCACCCGGCACCTGGACGCTCCTCGACCACCCCATGCTCGCCCTCGACGTCGCCGGCTCCCCCGCGTTCCTGGAGCCGGACGCGGTGGTGGTGCACCCGGACGGCAGCTGGACGGTCGTGGAGATCAAGTCCTTCCCGATGCTGGACGGCGCCGCGGACCCGTCGAAGGTCGGCGCGGCGGCCCGCCAGGCGGCGGTGTACGTGCTGGCCCTGGAGCAGGTCGCCGCCCGGCTGGACCCCGCCCCGCGCGTACGCCACCGCGTCCTGCTCGTCTGCCCCAAGGACTTCTCCAACCTCCCCACCGCCTCCGCCGTGGACGTGCGCAAGCAGCGCGCGGTGACCGCCCGCCAGCTGGACCGGCTCACCCGCATCGAGGAGATCGCCGACACCCTCCCCGAGGGCACGTGCTTCTCGCCCGAGCTGCCCGCGGAGCGGCTGACCGAGGCCGTGGGGTCCGTCCCCGCGACGTACGCACCCGAGTGCCTGTCCGCGTGCGAGCTGGCCTTCCACTGCCGGGACCGTTCCCGCGCGGACGGCGCGGTGACCTCGCTCGGCCGCCCGGTCCGGGCGGAGCTGGGCGGTCTGACGACGGTCGAGGACGTCCTGGCGGCGGCGCGCGGGGAGACCGGCGACCCCGATGACCCGGCGGTGGCCGCACTGCGCCGCGCGGCAGCCCTGCGCGCGGAAGCACTCAGCGGTGCGCGCCCGGAGGTGGCCCCTTGTCCCTGATCACCACCCTCGCCCGCCTCGAGGCCGTCAGCACCGGCCGCGCCCAGCCCACCGCCACCGTCCGGCACCGGCACCTCTCCGACCACCCCCTGGTGTTCGTCCCCCTCACGACCGCCGGCGAGGCGGGCGCCCCGCTCGGCGCACTGGTGGGAACGGACCGGGAAGCCCGCCGCCTCCTGGTCGTCCCCCAGCCACGCGACCGCGACCTGCGGTTCGCGTTCCTGGCCCAGCTGGCCGACGTGGTGCTGCCCTACATCGACGACTTCGCGGACACAGTGGAGGCCGCCGAGCGTTCCGAGACCGACCCGGAGACCGGCAAACGCGTCAAGGTCGAGGTCGAGCTCTGCGCGGACGCACCGCAGCTGATCGTGCCGAGCCGGGCCGGCATCGACCTCGTACGCCTCCTCGGCCGCTCGATGCGCTTCCGGCGCACGGCGGAACAGGACCCGGAGACCCCGTTCCCGGCACCGCCCCGGGTCCCCCTGCTCGGCCGCTGGCTGACGCACTTCGGTGAGCGTGCCCGCGTCCCCGGCTCCTCCCTCCTCCTGGCCATGACGGACGTCCTGGGCCGGCACTGGGCGACCGGCCAGTCCACGCTGGAGGACCAGCACCTGGGCGCACTGCTCGCCTGGATCGCCCCGCCCGCGGGCCGCTCGGGCGCGCAGGCCGCGCAGGAGGCGGAGTTGACGCGCGACGCGGCCGGCCAACTGCTCTGCCCACCCGCCGGCCCGGCGACCGACCCGGCCTTCGACAACAAACTCCTCGCCCCGGCGATCGAGCGCTACGACCGCGCCCGTACGGCCCTTGCGGCGGCGGAGGACGGCCTGGAGGCCGACGACCGCCTGGCCACCCTGACCGCAGCCGAACAAGAGATCCGCGCACTGGTGGAAAGCCGCACCCTGCCCACCTGGAACGCGGTGTGGCAGGGCCTCGACCTCCTCCGCCACCTCCCGGAGGGCACCCGGGTCGAGGAACGCTGGACCCGCGACCGCTGGTCCTTCACGGGCCACCGCGACCGTGTCCTGTCCGGCGAACCACCCCAGCCCCGCCGCGACGACGCGGTCACCGCCGCGAACAAGCTCGCCACGCGCGAGCGCGAACAGTCCCGCCTGGAAGCACAGGAAGCCCTGGACGACCCGCTGGTGATGGCGTCCCGCCGACTGTCCGGGGAGGCGTTCGCGGGCGAGGTGGTGGACGTGGTGATGATGTACACCGAGAGCAAACGCCCCAGCCCCCGCCCCCTCGTCACCCTCCGCACCGACGACACCCCGCACCTCGGCGAGCGCGTGAAGGCATACCGCTCACTGAACGGAAAGCCGCAGACCACGGAGTTCGTGGGCTACGAGGACGGCCCGGAGACAGGCGGCCTCCTGACCCTCCGCATCCTGGACAAGATGGGCCGGGGCAAGGAGCCGGAGGAGGGATCGGTCCCCGAGAAGGGTGACCACCTCTGCTTCACCCTCTTCGAACACGAACCGCGCGGCGGGGCGAAACTCCCCGACCCGGAGGAGACCCCGTGGACCCACGGCGGCCCACCCGGCGAGGAAGCAGTACCGGAGCCCGCCGACGCGATGACCGAGGAGGACATCCTGTGACCGCCCCTGCCGAGGAGACGACGTTCGACCCCGGCTCCGCGGCCACGCGCGCCACGGACGCGATCCTCCACGACACCCTCCACGGCACCGCACGCGGCGTGGTCGTGGACTCCCCACCCGGCGCCGGCAAGTCCACGCTCGTGGTGCGGGCGGCCCTGGAACTGGCGGAGGCGGGCCGCCCGTTGATGGTGGTGGCGCAGACCAACGCCCAGGTCGACGACCTGGTCCTCCGCCTCGCCGAAAAGAACCCCGACCTCCCGGTGGGCCGCCTGCACAGCAGCGACACCGACCCGTACGACAAGGCACTGGACGCACTGGACCACGTCCGCAAGTCCTCAAAGGCCGCCGACCTCACCGACGTCCCCGTCGTCATCTCCACGGCGGCGAAATGGGCCCACGTCAAGGGCGTGGAACCCTGGCAGCACGCGATCGTCGACGAGGCCTACCAGATGCGTTCGGACGCCCTCCTCGCCGTGGCCGGCCTCTTCGAACGCGCCCTGTTCGTAGGCGACCCGGGCCAACTGGACCCCTTCTCGATCGTAGGCGCCGAGCAATGGGCGGGCCTGTCCTACGACCCCTCGGGCTCAGCCGTCACCACCCTGCTCGCCCACAACCCCGACCTCCCCCAACACCGCCTCCCGGTCTCCTGGCGCCTCCCCGCCTCCGCAGCCCCCCTGGTCTCCGACGCCTTCTACCCGTACACACCGTTCCGCAGCGGCACGGCCCACGCCGACCGAGCCCTCTCCTTCGGCGTCCCGTCGGACGGCTCACCTCCCGACCGAGTGATCGACGAGGCTGCTCAATCCGGCTGGGGCCTCCTCCAACTCCCCGCCCGCCACACTCCCCGCACGGACCCGGAAGCGGTACAGGCCGTAGCCCGGACCGTCCGCCGCCTCCTGGACCGCGAAGGCACCTCAACCTCCGAACGCTCCCCCGCCCCCACCCCCCTCACCGCGGACCGCATCGCCGTAGGCACCGCCCACCGCGACCAGGCGGCGGCCATCCGCGCGGCCCTCACGGAACTCGGCGTAACGGACGTCGTGGTCGACACGGCTAACCGCCTCCAGGGCCGCGAGTACGACGTCACCGTCATCCTCCACCCCCTCTCCGGCCGCCCCGACGCCACCGCCTTCCACCTGGAAACCGGCCGCCTCTGCGTCCTGACCTCCCGCCACCGCCACGCCTGCATCGTCATCTGCCGCGAGGGAGTGACCGACCTCCTGGACGACTACCCGTCCACCGAACCGGTCCAGCTGGGAACCCTGGTCAAATTCCCGGACGGCTGGGAGGCCAACCACGCGGTCCTGGCCCACCTGGCGGAACACCGGGTGACCTGGCAGTCCTGACCATTTCGCACCTGCCGAAGTCTTTGCGAATTCGTCAACTGCTCAGGACTCTCACCGACGATCGCAGCAGCTTACTCATAAAATCC
Source organism: Streptomyces sp. NPDC086080 (assembly GCF_044540255.1). Classification (NCBI taxonomy): domain Bacteria; kingdom Bacillati; phylum Actinomycetota; class Actinomycetes; order Kitasatosporales; family Streptomycetaceae; genus Streptomyces; species Streptomyces sp. NPDC086080. Next base: position 3,052 of record NZ_JBITRU010000033.1, on the reverse strand, counting down.
CCCCATGGAAACATCCCATCTAAAGTCATACCAGAATGACCCATCGCAATCCGATTCAGCCGCATAATAGGGATAGAAGGATGCCAGTCGAGCAACACATTCGATGAGCCTATCCAAAGAGGTGTTCATCAGCGCGACATGCAGCGCTAGCACCTGATACCACCCACCCCGCGCCTTCATCCAAGAACACATAGGTCGCCCTGCCAATGACACCGAATCGAATGAGCGACCGACCGTTAGGGGCAGGCACTCGCTCAGCTCGATCAAGCGGAGCGTAGGCCAGGAATCCATCGGCGACACACAAATCTCGACTCTCGCCACTTACGGGAATGGTGACAGTTGAAGCGCCCATATGCAGCTCTCTATGGTGAATTGACGTCAATCTACTGGGCCTGACCTGCTGAACGCCAGCACAAAGAAGGCCCCTCCCAATCCGCAGGCCAAACTCCATCGCGCCCATGCTTGCGTACTGGCGTCCGCCGGTGTTGCCGTGGCTACTGCCGTCACCGGCCTACACCGCCCGGTGAATTCCACGAATTCCGAATGCGTGTCAAGCGGCTTTGTCGTGCGGGGTGAGGCTGATGGTCAGGTCGGCGCCGAGAGCCTGAGCCAGGCGGCGCAGAAGGGGGAGCGTGGGCATGGTTCCGCCGCCTTCGAAGCGGGAGATCTGCGGCTGCTTCATCCCGCACCGCTCGGCCAGCTCGGCCTGGGACAGTCCGAGCTCGATGCGCCGGTCGTGGACGAGTTGCCCGAGCTCACGGGCGAGCGCGGACGGCGGGTCCTGCATGGTTCCTCCCCGCCTCAGGCCGCTGGGGCGACGATGGTGACGGTGGGCTCGTCTCCGCCGGCGAGGTGCACGTCCACCGTGAGGTCCAGTGCGCGGGCCAGGCGCATGATGACCGCGATGGGCGGCAGCTCGGTGGCCGTCTCGATGCCTTCGATGTCATCGACGCCGACGTGCATGCGCTCGGCGAGGTCGGCCTCGCTCAGGCCCAGCTGCTTGCGCCGGTCGTAGACGGCCTTGCCCAACGTCATGGCGAGGCCGGCCTCTTCGTAGACCCGGTCGTACTCGGGGTCAGCCTCCAGGTTTTCGCCCAGCATCCGGCGGTGGCGACGGGTCCTCCATTCGCTGTGGTTCATCGGTTCTCCTTGAGGTCGCGGCTGTAGAAGTCGTGCTCGGCGGCGGCTTCATGCTCCGCCTCGCACCATCGCTGTGCGGCGTGGGCGCGGTCCACTTCGGCCTGCTCGCGCATCTTGGTCTTGTGGAACACGGTGAGCAGCACGACACGTCGGCCGGGCGCCAGCCAGTAGGTGATCCGCTGATGGGCATCGCCCAGGCGGAAGCGCAGCTCACGGAGCTTGCCGCCAAGGTGACGGGAGTGCGGTTCGTCGAGCGTGGTGGGCTGCTCGGTGAGCAGATCGGCGACGCGTTCGGCCTGCTTGTAGTGATGGGCGGAAATGTTCTCCAGCCACAGTCGCACCTCCGGCTCGATCTCGATCGAGTACCGCCCGCTGTCCATAGCGCCGATGATATATGACACGGGGTGCGAGAGCGCGACTTCGTAGTTCAGGTCGTGTGACGCTGAGGCTGAAAGGGCGGGGTAACAGCGGGCGTTGGCGGTGCTACATCCTGGTCATGAGGTACGCGGATGGCGGCGGTCTGACCGCCGCGGGGCGGGCGAAGAGTGAAGCTGTGTGCTTTGAGGCCGCGGGGATGTTCGAGCAGGGTGTGCGGCCGACGGAGGTCGCCCGCAGGTTACGGGTGACGCGGAAGTCTGCTTACGCCTGGCACGCAACCTGGCGCGAGGGAGGCGGAGAGAGCCAGGCGGCTTTCTGCGTCAGCTCAGCGATGACCAGGCAGAGCGGCTGCAAGCCGAGCTGGGTGCCGGCCCTGCGGCGCACGGCTGGAGCGAGGACCAGCGGTGGACCCTCGCGGGCGTGGCCGAGCTGATCCACAGACTGTCCGGGAACGGGCACGTTGGGTGGAGCACCGTATGCGGCGCCGAGTGGTCATCGACCGCCCTGACCCCGTGCGGTACGTGGCACTGATCCACGAAGCGGCTCTCCGTATCCGCGTGAGCAGCCGTTCCACCTCGCGGGCTCAACTCGCCCGCATCCTGGAGATGTCCGAGGCCGACGCGGTCACCGTGCGTGTCATCCCCTTCGAACTGGACGGCTTCGGCGGGGCCGGAAGCGCCATGGCGTACGCGGGTGGGCCCGTCCCTCAACTGGACACCGTGGTGTGCGATGGCCCGAATGGCACGGTGTTCATCGATGCGGCAGCGCAGTTGGGCCGCTTTCGAACGCTCTTCCATAGGGTGGAGGCCGCAGCGCTCGAACCGGAGCGTTCGCGTGACTTCATCCACAGGCTGACGAAGGAGCTGTGAGGTCCAGCATGACGATCCCCGACATCTGGAAGAAGTCGTCCTACTCGGGCGGGGGCGAAGGCAACGCCTGCGTAGAGGTCGCCCACCGCCACCCCCACATAGCCGTCCGCGACTCCAAGGCCCCGGACCTGGCCGTCCTCACCTTCCCCGCCACCGCCTTCAGCGCGTTCACCGCCCACCTCAGCACCCTTGAGGTGCCCGACGTGGAGTGAAACCGTCGGTGGACGCGACCGCAAGGCACCAATTCGTGCCGGCACTTCCGCGCGGGCCGGTCCGCAGCCCTGCAGAATGCGCAGGCGAGGCAATCACGCGATGCAGCAGTCAAGTTGAACTGGCCGGACTCGCATGCGTACAACAACGACACCTGGGTCGCTCGGGATTGAGCACTTCGATGCGCCTCACGAGCTACCTGGGGACCCTACCTTCATGCGCGTACCGCCGGTGGATCACCGCTGCGGGAAGCCTGTCCGCCCCGCACGTTCCGTGGGGGCCGGTCCTCTCCCCTCGTTCACGACGAAACTGATCGAGCGGCGGGAAGGTGATCAACTAGGCTCGCCGCCTGCGCTGGATCACGGCTGACAGTGAGGATGTGACGTGGTGACGCTGCTGGCGGGTCTGACCCCTCGGCTGACTGACGTCTCGACTGTCCTGTTTGGGATTTGTCG